>NZ_JBFXGV010000017.1:0-58720 GCF_050177655.1 Paenirhodobacter sp. | reverse complement strand
GGCACCTTCCACCCGGCGACCACGCTGCGCTCGCTTGGCTCGACCCCCTGGGCCGCGGCCTATGTGCAGCCCTCGCGCCGCCCGACGGATGGCCGCTACGGCGAGAACCCGAACCGGCTGCAGCACTACTATCAATATCAGGTGCTGATCAAACCCTCGCCTGCGAACCTGCAGGAGCTGTATCTCGGCTCGCTCGCCGCGATCGGTATCGACCTCGAACTGCACGACATCCGCTTCGTCGAGGACGACTGGGAAAGCCCGACGCTCGGCGCCTGGGGGCTGGGCTGGGAAGTCTGGTGCGACGGCATGGAAGTTTCGCAGTTCACCTATTTCCAGCAGGTCGGCGGCCATGATTGCAAGCCGGTCTCGGGCGAGCTGACCTATGGGCTCGAACGGCTCGCGATGTATGTGCTCGGCATCGACCACGTCATGCAGATGCCGTTCAACGACCCGGAGGCGCCGATCGCGCTGACCTATGGCGACATTTTCCGCCAGACGGAGGAGGAATATTCGCGCCACAATTTCGATGCCGCGAATACCGAGATGCTGCTTCGCCATTTCGAGGATGCCGAGGCGGAATGCGAGCGGCTGCTCGCCTTCCCGGCGGAGGATCCGAATTCGGGCAAGCGCATCGTGATGGCGCATCCGGCCTATGACCAGTGCATCAAGGCCTCGCATCTGTTCAACCTGCTCGATGCGCGCGGCGTGATCTCGGTGACCGAGCGGCAGGCCTATATCGGGCGCGTCCGGGCGCTGGCGAAGAAATGCGCCGATGCCTTCGTCACCACCACCGCGGGCGGCTGGGTGCCTGAAACGCAGGCCTGACGGCCGCGGGCCGGGGCTCAGGCGAGCCCCGGCAAGAGCGACCGCAACCCGGTCGCCACCATCTCGACCGCGATCGCGGCGAGGATCATCCCCATCAGCCGGGTCATGATGACGCGCAAAGTCTGCGACATCACCCGCCCGATCCGCTCCGCCATCAGCAGCACGACGGCCGTCGCCCCGAGCACGAGGCCAAGCGAGAGTGCGATCGCGCCATAATCCGCCATGCCCTGCGCCTGCCCGGTGAAGACCACGATCGTGGTGATCGTGCCCGGGCCGATGATCATCGGGAAGGTGATCGGGTAGAAGGCGACGCTGTCGAGATCGGCGTGATGCGCCTGTTCCGCCGCCGATCCGGCATGGGCCGCGACGCCGCGGCCGTTGAGCATGCCGAGCGCGATCATCATCAAAACGATCCCGCCCGCGACGCGGAAATCCTGCACCCCGATGCCGAAGACCGAAAGCACCCGCAGCCCGGCAAAGCCGATCATGAGGCACATCGCGGTGGAAAAGAAGATCACGGCGATCGCGGTGCGCCGCCTTTGCGCCGCGTCGAACCCCTCGGTCAGGCTCAGAAACATCGGCAGCGCGAGAAACGGGTTCATGATCGCGAAAAACGCGCCGAGCGACTTGACGAAATAGGCGGTGTCCATCGGTCCTCCGGTTTGGCGCCAGATTAGCCCGCCCGGCGCGGCAAAATCCACCCGTCGCGCCCGCCGCCGCTTGCGTGCCCTGCGCCGCCCCTGTATGCGCAGGGCATGGCGGTCAAGGGGCGATATGTCGGAGGCTTCATCGTGTTGAGTGCGCTCATCACCGGGGCGGCGGTCTATTATCTGCAGGTCTACGGCTATTATCACGCGGTCGAGGCCACGGCGCCCGCCGCCGAGATCCGCCTGACCGAGATCGAGAGCGGCACGCCGCAGCCGATCCTCGCCGAGGACATGCAGGCGATCGACGCCGAAAGCTCGCCCCTGCGGTTCCGCGGCTGCTTCCACACGCCGATGAGCCTCGCCATGCTGACCGAGACCTTCGAGGTCTACGACAAGGCGACACCGCTCAACGGGCCGGGCTGGTTCTCCTGCTACGACGCCGCGACGATCGGCGCCGATCTGCAGACGGGCCGGGCCGTCGCCTTCCTGTCCGAACACGATATTCATCCCGGGGTCGATCGCGTCGTCGCGGTCTATCCCGACGGCCGGGCCTATGTCTGGCAGCAACTGAACGACGAGGCGCAGAACTGACATGCCCGACCTGCTGATCGAACTTTTCTCCGAGGAAATCCCGGCGCGGATGCAGGGCATGGCCCGCGAGACGCTGCGCAAGATGGTGACCGACGGTCTCGTCGAGGCGGGGCTCACCTATGGCCACGCCGCCGCCTTCTCGACGCCGCGGCGCCTGACGCTCGCGCTCGAGGGGCTCACCGCCGAAAGCCCGACGCTGCGCGAGGAGCGCAAGGGCCCGCAGACCTCGGCGCCCGAAAAGGCGATCGAGGGGTTCCTGCGTTCGACCGGGCTGACGCTCGATCAGCTCGAGATCCGCGACGACAAGAAGGGGCAGGTCTATTTCGCCGTGGTCGAGAAACCCGGCCGCAAGGCGCCCGAGATCGTCGCCGAAGTGCTGGAAAAGACGATCCGCACCTTCCCCTGGCCGAAATCGATGCGCTGGGGCGCGGGCAGCCTGCGCTGGGTGCGCCCGCTGCATTCGATCCTGTGCATCCTGACCACCGAGGCAGGGGCTGAGGTCGTCGATCTGGAAGTGGAAGGGATCCGCTCGGGCAATACCACCCGCGGTCACCGCTTCATGGCGCCCGCCGAATTCACCGTCACCTCCTTCGAGGATTACGCCGCGAAGCTGAAGGCGGCGAAGGTCGTGCTCGACAGCGCGGAACGTGAGGCGATCATCTGGCACGAGGCGGGGCAGATGGCCTTTGCCCGCGGCCTCGACCTCGTCGAGGACAAGGGGCTGCTCACCGAGGTCGCGGGCCTCGTCGAATGGCCCGTGGCGCTGATGGGCGAGATCGCCGAGACCTTCCTCGGCCTGCCGCCCGAGGTGCTGCAAACCTCGATGAAGGAGCACCAGAAGTTCTTCTCGGTGAAAAACCCGAAAACCGGGCGGATCGAGGGGTTTGTCACCGTCGCGAACCGCGAGACCGCGGACCACGGCGCGACGATCCTGAAGGGCAACCTGAAGGTGCTCTCGGCGCGTCTTTCGGATGCGAAATTCTTCTGGGAACACGACCTGCGCGTGGTGCGCACCGAGGGGCTCGAAGGCATGGGCGCGGGGCTCGCGCAGGTGACCTTCCACAACAAGCTCGGCTCGCAGGCCGCGCGCATCGAGCGGATCGAGGCGCTGGCGCAGGAAATTGCGCCGCTCGTTGGCGCGCAGCCCGACCTCGCCGCCGAAGCGGCGCGGGTGGTCAAATCCGACCTGCGCTCGGCCATGGTCGGTGAATTCCCCGAGCTGCAGGGCCTGATGGGCAGCTATTACGCGAAGGCCGCGGGCCTGCCTGAGGCGGTCGCCAACGCCTGCAAGGGCCACTACTCGCCGCTCGGCCCCTCGGACGATGTGCCGAGCGAGCCGGTGACGGTTGCGGTGGCCTTGGCCGACAAGATCGACACGCTCACGGGCTTCTGGGCGATCGACGAGAAGCCGACGGGCTCGAAAGACCCCTTTGCGCTGCGCCGCGCGGCGCTGGGGGTGATCCGGCTGGTGTTGGCGAATGAGGTGCGAATTCATCTGGACAACATATTCAGCGATATCTTTTCCCGTTACCTCGCGGTTGAGGTTGAAAAGGTTAGAATGGATGTTCGAGCAGCGCTTGTGGCCGAGTTGATGGCGGGGAAGCGCTCGGCGAAGCAGCTTGAAAAAGCCCTCGAAACGACCGAGTGGGTGCATGCTTTTGAATATATAGAAGCCGCACACGAAGTTCCTGACAGTGCAAGCGAAGAAGATCTTGTTGCGGCGGAAAAAGCGGCAGACGCATATGCTGGCCATTACAGCGGCGTAGAGTGGCGCAATGCGCTCGGGCCTAAGATCGCCGACCTCCTCGCCTTCTTCCATGACCGTCTGAAGGTCTTCCTGCGCGACCAGAACATCCGCCACGACGTGATCGACGCCGTCCTCGCCATGCCGGGCAACGACGACCTGACCCTCGTCGTGAAGCGGGCCGAGGCGCTCGCCGCCTTCCTCAAGACCGAGGATGGCGAGAACCTGATTCAGGGCTTCAAGCGCGCGAACAACATCCTCACCCAGGCCGAGGCGAAGGACGGGGTGGAATATTCCTTCGGCGCCGACGTCAAATTCGCCGAAAGCGATGAGGAGAAGACCCTCTTCGCCGCGCTCGATACCGCCGAGGCGGCGATCGCGCCGGCGATGACGGCCGAGGATTTCGGCGCCGCGATGGGCGCGATGGCGGGGCTGCGCGCGCCGATCGACGCCTTCTTCACCGCGGTGCAGATCAACGCCGAGAACGCGATCGTGCGGCGCAACCGGCTCAACCTGCTCTCGCGCATCCGCCAGATCTGCCTTTCCGTCGCCGATCTGACGAAACTCGAAGGCTGATTTTTCCTGGCCAAAATACTCCGGCCGGAGGCATCCGCCGGCGGGGGCCGCGAAACGTCGCGTGACGGGGCGCGTCACCAAAGCGTCGCACTTGCGCCGCGCGCGATTCCGCCTATCCTGCCGCAGGGACAGGAGCATGCCGCAATGCAGAAATACACGGATTTCGCGGAATTCACCGAGCTGACGCCGGGCGCCGAGATCACCGTCGCGCGGCATGGCTGGCGCGCGAAGTGTCTGCAGCGGCTGATCCGGCTCGACCTGCCGGTGCCGAAGACGATGGCGCTGCCCTGTGACACGGTGCGCGCGATCGCCTCCGGGCAGATGCCCGACACCGCGCAGATCGCGGCGGCCTTCGGCGACGATCTGCTGGTTTCGGTGCGGTCCTCGCCCGAAAACCCCGAATGGGGCGGGCCGGGCACGGTGCTCAACGTCGGCATGAACGAGGCGATGCACGCGCGGCTGACCGATAGCCACGGGCGCGAGGCGGCCGATGCGCTCTACCTGCGCTTCGTGCAGATGTACTCGGTGCATGTCGCGCGGCTCGATCCCGAGATGTTCCATGACGAGCCGGGGCCGGGGGCGCTCGCCAATGCGATGGCCGCCTATCGCGCCGAGACGGACGAGGATTTCCCGCAATCGCCCGCGCGCCAGCTGGCCGAGGTGCTGCGCTCGATGGCGCGCGCCTGGGAGGGCACGACGGCGCGGCTTTTGCGGCAGGCGAAGGGCGCGCCGCCCGATGCGGTGCTGGGCCTGCTCGTGCAGCGCATGGCGCTCGGCATCGGGCCGGGGCTCTCCGGTTCGGGCACGATGCAATTCGTCGACAGCGTGACCGGCCTGCCGCGCATCACCGGGCGCTTCCGCGGGCAAAGCCAGGGGCGCAAGGCCTCGGTCGAGACGCTCTATCTCACCCGCGACCCGCGCGGCGCCTCGCTCGAGGAGGCCTCGCCCGAGGTCTTCGGCGAGCTGCGCCACTACGGCCTGCTCTGCCGCAACAAGCTGCGCGAGGAAATGCAGCTCGAATTCGCGGTCGAGGGCGGGCGGGTGTCGGTGATCGACGCGGTGCGCGTCACGCGCTCGGCGCGGGCGGCGGTGCGCATCGCCGTGGCGCTGGCCGAGGAGGGTGTGATCTCGCGCGAGGATGCGCTTTTGCGCGTCGAACCGCGCGCGCTTTCGGAACTGCTGCACTATCAGGTCGATCCGCGCGCCCCGCGTGAGCGGATCTCGCGCGGGATCGCCGCCTCGCCGGGCGCGGCGACCGGCAAGATCGTCTTCACCGCCGCCGCCGCCCAGGCCTCCGCCGCGCGCGACGAGGCCTGCATCCTCGTGCGGCGCGAGACCGTGCCCGAGGACATCCGCGGCATGCACGCCTCGGTCGCGGTGCTGACCGAGCGCGGCGGCATGACCAGCCACGCCGCGGTGATCGCGCGCGGGCTTGGTCTGCCCTGCATCGTCGGCTGCGTCGGCATCCAGGTCGACGCGAAGGAGCGGGTGCTGCGCGGCCCCGATGGCCGGATCTTCCGCGAGGGCGAGGTGATCACCGTCGACGGCACCAATGGCGAGGTGCTGGTAGGCGCGGCCGAGATGCTCGAACCCGCGCTGGGCGACGGGTTCCGCACGCTTCTGCACTGGGCCGACAATGTGCGCGACATCGGCATCCGCGCGAACGCCGACACGCCGGAGGACGCCCGCACCGCGCGGATGTTCGAGGCGGACGGCATCGGCCTCGCCCGCACCGAGCACATGTTCTTCGACGAGGACCGTCTCACGGTGATGCGCGAGATGATCTTTGCCGACAGCGCGCATGACCGCCGGATCGTGCTCGAGCGGCTGCTGCCGATGCAGCGCGAGGATTTTCTCGCGCTCTTCGACATCATGGCGGGGCTGCCGGTCTGCATCCGCCTGTTCGACCCGCCCTTGCACGAGTTCCTGCCGCATGACCGCGAGGGGATGCGCGAGCTGGCCGAGGCGCTCGACCGCCCGCTCTCCGAGGTGATGCGGCGCTGCGAGGCGCTTTCCGAGTTCAACCCGATGCTCGGCATGCGCGGCGTGCGCCTCGGCGTCACCGTGCCCGAGATCTACGACATGCAGGCGCGCGCGATCTTCGAGGCGACGGTCGAGGCGAACCGCCGCGGCGCCGCGATCACGCCGGAGGTGATGATCCCGCTCGTCTCCGCCGCGCGCGAGGTCGAGATCGTGAAGACGCGGATCGACGCCGTCGCCTCGGCGGTGAAGACCGAGATGAAGGCGGAATTCGACTTCCGCCTCGGCGTGATGGTGGAAACGCCGCGCGCCGCATTGCGGGCGGGCGAGATCGCGGAGCACGCGAATTTCCTCTCCTTCGGCACCAACGACCTCACGCAGATGACCTATGGCCTCTCGCGCGACGACGCCGGGCGCTTCATGTCGACCTATGTCAACCAGGGCGTCTACGCCGAGGATCCGTTCCACATTCTCGACGTCGAGGGGGTGGGGGAACTGCTCCTGATCGGGGCAGGGAGGGGCCGTGCCTCGCGCGAGGATGTCACGATTTCGGTCTGTGGCGAGCATGGCGGCAACCCCGAATCGATCGCCTTCTGCCGGGCGGCGGGCTTCGATTACGTGTCTTGTTCCCCCTTCCGGGTGCCCGTTGCGCGCCTTGCTGCCGCACATTTCGCCCTGCTCGCGCCGAAGAACCGGTCCGGCTTCTGATTTTGCAAAATTCCTGCGATTCCACTGGCGTTTTCAAAACGTTGGGAGTAATCGCAGCAATGTGAGCACGGGGGTGAGTCGTGCCCATTTGCGCGGATTTCCGCCGCTCTTGCGGCCGTAAGTCCGTGTTTTTGCACCCATAAGGTTTACAGCGGCCCGTGATTCCGGGTAAGGCGCTTCGGTCGCGGCTTTGGCCGGGGCGATGTCCTTATCGGAAGATACACATGTCAGTGCTGAAAAGCTGGACGGGGGGAGCCTTCCTCCTCCTTGCCCTCGCCGGAGGCTTGCGTGCCGAAGTTACGGTAAGCCAGTCGAACGATCCCGCGGAGGGGTCCGAACAGGGGCTCGTCGCGCTCCTGTTCCAGGATCGCAGCGGGCTCGAGGCGGTCGCACCCGAGCGCATCACCGCCATCACCACCACGCCGCGGGCGAAGGCCGGCAAGGCCGATGCAGCCCCCACGCAGATCACCGCCGAATGGCTCGCGAGCCAGCCCGAGGCGACGGGCAACGGCGAATTCCAGTGCCTTGCCAATGCGATCTACCACGAGGCGCGCGGCGAAAGCCTGCCCGGGCAGGTCGCGGTGGCCGAGGTGATCCTGAACCGGGTCGACGATCCGCGCTTCCCCGCCTCGATCTGCGGCGTCGTGCATCAGGGCAATGGCCGCGGCTGCCAGTTCAGCTGGGCCTGCGACGGGCGCTCCGACGCGGTGCGCAACGGCGAGGTCTATGGCGAGGTGAAGAAGGTCGCCCGCGCCATGCTCGACGGCGCCCCGCGCGATCTCACCGATGGCGCCACCTATTTCCACACCCGCGCCGTGCGCCCGAGCTGGTCGCGCCGCTTCGTGGAAACCGCGCGCATCGGCGCGCATCTGTTCTACGCCAATCCGCTGCAGACCGCCTCGAACTGAGGTCGCCAATCGCGCCGGATGTGACGTTTCGGGGTGGGCCTTTGCCCGCCCCTTTCCTATATGAGGGGCCAAAGCGAGACTCTCATGACCAGCGACACATCCCTTGCCTTTGCCCATCCCGAGGAGCGCGCGCTCGCCTCGGCGCCAGCCGATCCGCGTGACCGGATCAGCTTGCGCGATCACGTGGTCGAGGCCGAGATCGGCGCCTTCCAGCAGGAGCGGGGCCATGTGCAACGGCTGCGCTTCAATGTCGTGGTCGAGGTGCGCCCCGCGCCGCAGCCGCTTGCCGACGATGTCGACCGCATCCTGAGCTATGACCGGATCACCGAGGCGATCGCCGCCGAGCTCGCGGCCGAGCGGCTGAACCTGCTCGAGACGCTGGCCGAGAAGGTCGCCGAACGCATCCTCGCCGCGCCGCAGGCGATGCGCGTCTTCGTCCGCATCGAGAAGCTCGACCGCGGCCCGGGCGCGCTTGGCGTCGAGATCGTGCGTTCTCGCGCGAGCCTGCCGGTGCAGGCGCTGCCCGAAGAGGGGGCCGAGGCGCTGCATCCGGTGGTGGCCTATCTCTCGAATGACGCGATCGCCGCGCCCGACCTTTCCGCGCGGCTTGACCGGCTTGCCGCCTCGGGCGCGCCGGTGATCCTTTGCGTCGGCCTGCCCGAGGGGGCGGTGCCGCAGACCGGGCAGAAGGTGACGCAGCGCCGCGTCGATCTGCTCGCGATCGAGCAGAACGCCTGGGTGCTCGCCGCGCGCGACCGGCGCTGCATCGTGGTGGCGACCCGCACCGAGATCGACTGGGCGATGCGCCATGGCGAGATGGTGGTCTGGGCGCCCTCGAAACTGGTGCTCGACGCGGTCGACGGGCCGAAGGGCGCGGTGCGCGACACCGGCACGCTGATCCTCTGGCTGGCCGAGCAGATGGCGGCCGAGCGGCTCGAACTTCACGGCGATGTTTCAGCACCGGCAGGAAGCCGCGTGCCGGTGCTTGCCCGCCCGCTCTGATCGCCGCCGCCGCTTGCCAAGCGCAGGCCCGCGCGCGATACCGGCGCCATGAAGAGATATTATCGACCGATCGCCCAGACCGATGCCGCCCGTCCCGCGGGGGCGGTGCCGCTTGCGGGGGGCTGGTGCTGGTTTTCCCATGCCGAGGTGCTGACGCGCGCGGGCTCCGAGGGGCTGGTGCCGGTGGCGGATCTGCCCGAGGAGGTCGTCGCGCGGCTGAGCGCGCCGCGTGCGCAGATGGCCGATATCGGTTTTGACCGCCCCTCGATCATGGGCATCCTCAATGTGACGCCCGACAGTTTCTCCGATGGCGGCAAGTTCGACGCGCCCGAAGTGGCGCTTGCCCGCGCGCGCGCGCTGGTGGCGGCGGGGGCCGACATGCTCGACATCGGCGGCGAATCCACCCGCCCCGGCGCGCTGGAAGTGCCTGTCGAGGAAGAGATTTCCCGCACCGCCCCGGTGATCGCCGCGCTGCGTTCCGGCGGGTTCGCCACGCCGATCTCGATCGACACGCGCAAGGCGGCGGTGGCCGAGGCGACGCTCGCCGCCGGTGCGGACCTCGTGAACGACGTCTCGGCCATGCTCTTCGATCCGGCGATGGAGGCGGTCGTGGCCGCCACGCAGGCGCCGGTGTGTCTCATGCATGCGCAGGGTCTGCCCGAGGGGATGCAGGCCGATCCGCGCTATGACAACGTTCTGCTCGACGTCTACGACCACCTTGAGGAGCGCCTCGTGGCGGCGGAGGCCGCCGGCATCGCCCGCGCACGCGTGCTGATCGACCCAGGCATCGGTTTCGGCAAGACGGTGGCGCACAATCTCGCGCTGATCCGGGGGCTGAGCCTGTTTCACGGCTTCGGCTGCCCGCTTTTGCTGGGCGTCTCGCGCAAGCGCTTCATCGGCACGATCGGCGGGGCGGAGGCGGCCGATGCCCGCGCGCCCGGCACCCTTGCCGTGACGCTTGCGGGGCTTGCCCAGGGGGCGCAGATGCACCGGGTTCACGATGTTGCCGAGATCGCCCAGGGCGTCCGGCTTTTTGACGCGATAACAAGAGGCTACGAGCAATGACGCGGAAACTTTTCGGCACCGACGGGGTGCGCGGCGAGGCGAACAGCGATCCGATGACCGCCGAGATGGCGCTGCGCCTCGGCGCCGCCGCCGGGCGCTATTTCCGCCGCGACAGCTCGAACGGGCATCGCGTGGTGATCGGCAAGGACACCCGGCTTTCGGGCTACATGCTGGAAAACGCGCTCACCGCCGGGCTGACCTCGACCGGCATGAACGTGCTGCTCCTCGGCCCGGTGCCGACGCCGGCGGTGGGCTATCTCACCCGCTCGATGCGCGCCGATCTCGGCATCATGATCTCCGCCAGCCACAACCCGGCGAAGGACAACGGCATCAAGTTCTTCGGCCCCGACGGGTTCAAGCTCTCGGACGAGGCCGAGGCCGAGATCGAGGCGATCGTTGCCGGCGAGATCCGCCTTGCCCAGCCGCAGAACATCGGCCGCGCGAAGCGGATCGACGACGGGCTTGGCCGCTATGTCGAATATGCGAAGACGACCTTCCCGGCGCGCGACCGGATGTCGGGGCTGAAGGTCGTCGTCGATTGCGCCAATGGCGCCGCCTACAAGGCCGCGCCGCAGGTGCTTTGGGAGCTGGGCTGCGAGGTGATCCCCGTCGGCGTCGAACCCAACGGTCTGAACATCAATGAGAAATGCGGCTCGACCCATACGCAGGCCGCCGCCGAGGCGGTGCGGGCGAGTGGCGCCGATCTGGGTATTTCGCTCGATGGTGACGCCGATCGGGTGATGATCCTCGACGAGAACGGTCAGGTCGCTGATGGCGATCAGATCATGGCGCTTTTCGCGAAACGCTGGGCCGAGCAGGGCAAGCTGCGCGGCGGCGCGCTGGTCGCGACGGTGATGTCGAACCTCGGGCTCGAGCGGTTCCTCGACGGGCAGGGGCTGCGACTCGAACGCACCAAGGTCGGCGACCGCTATGTCGTCGAGCGGATGCGCGCAGGCGGCTTCAACCTCGGCGGCGAGCAGTCGGGCCATATCGTGATGACCGACTACGCCACCACCGGCGACGGGCTGATGGCGGGGCTGCAGTTTCTCGCCGCGATGGCGGAAAGCGGACAACGCGCCTCCGAGCTGGTGACGCAATTCGAGACCGTGCCACAGATGTTGAAAAACGTGCGTTATCAGGCCGGGCAGGCACCGCTCGAGGCCGATAATGTTCGAAAAGTGATAGCCGCCGCCGAGGCGCAGATCGCCGGCAAGGGCCGCATCCTGATCCGGAAATCGGGCACCGAGCCGCTGATCCGGGTGATGGCGGAATGCGAGGACGAGGGGCTGCTGAGCGCCACGGTCGAGGGTATCGTCGCCGCGGTCGAGGCGGCGATCTGAGTTAGCGCGGGCGCGGATCTTTCAGCGCGTCGCGCCAGATCTCCCGGGTCTCTTCCGTCACCGAGGGGGCGGAGAGCTGCCGGAGGTCTTCGGCGACGAACCGTTCGAAGCGGGGCAGCGACTGCCCCGCCGCCTGCCATTTCAACAGGAAGGAGCGGGCGAAGGCGGTCCGGGCGTCCTCCGTCTGGCCAAGTTCGGCGAGCGCCAGCCCTTGCCAGAAGGCGTTTCCGGCGCGTTGCGCATCGGTCATCAGAAAGCCCAGACGCGCATCGCCGCCTCTGCAGGCGGCGAGACGGTCTTGCGCAGGATAGATCAAATTATGGCACTTCGCCGAACCGAAGGCGCTGACCATGAAATAGGTCCAGAACGCCAGGAACGGGATCGCAAAGAGAGCGGTCAGGCGGGCCTTCGTCATGCGCTCAGATCTGGATGGCCGTGATCAGGCTTGCGATCGCGGCGCCCGCCGTCCAGATCACGCCGAAGATCGGCCAGCCGCCCTTCGGCCCGATGCGGAAAAGCGCGCGCAGCACGCCGAGAAGCCAGGCCGCGTAGATCACCGCCACCGCGCGCAGGAAGGGGATCATCGCCCCCGGCGCCTGGGCGTAAAGCAGCCCGGCGATCAGCACCACCGCCGGCACGGCAAACATCAGCACGCCGAAATTGCCGAGCCAATAGGTGTCACCGAACCCGAGGCGTCCGCCAAGAAGGTCGCCAAACCATTGCGGCGTAAAGATTTTCGCACGTTCGGCCTCGATCGCCTCGAGTTCCTTGCGGGTCGGATCATTCATCGGCTTTCTCCTTTGGCGCGACCCTGAACGAAAAAGGGGCGCCCCGCAAGGCGCCCCCTCGATACATTCCGTCGCGGCTCAGTTGCGCGACTTGTCGACCAGCTTGCCCTTGCCGATCCAGGGCATCATCGCGCGCAGCTTGGCGCCGACCTGCTCGATCTGGTGCTCGTCGTTCAGGCGGCGGGTCGCCTTGAAGAAGGGCTGGCCGACGGCGTTTTCCTGCATGAAGTCACGCACGAACTTGCCGTTCTGGATGTCGGTGAGGACTTCCTTCATCGCCTTTTTCGTCTGCTCGTAGGGCAGCACGCGCGGGCCGGAGACGTATTCGCCGTATTCCGCGGTGTTCGAGATCGAGTAGTTCATGTTCGCGATGCCGCCTTCGTAGATCAGGTCCACGATCAGCTTCACCTCGTGCAGGCATTCGAAATAGGCCATTTCCGGCTCGTAGCCGGCCTCGACCAGGGTCTCGAAGCCCATGCGGATCAGCTCGACGAGGCCGCCGCAGAGCACGGCCTGTTCGCCGAAGAGGTCGGTTTCGCATTCCTGACGGAAGGTGGTCTCGATGATGCCCGAGCGGCCGCCACCGATCGCCGAGCAATAGCTCAGGCCGAGGTCCATCGCCTTGCCGGTCGCGTCATTGGCCACGGCCACGAGGCAGGGCACGCCGCCGCCCTTGACGTATTCGCCGCGCACGGTGTGGCCCGGGCCCTTCGGCGCCATCATGATCACGTCGACGCCCGGCTTCGGCTCGATCAGGCCGAAATGCACGTTCAGACCGTGGGCGAAGGCGATCGCGGCGCCTTCCTTCAGGTTGTCGTGGACGTATTTCTTGTAGGTCTCGGCCTGCAGCTCGTCGGGCATGGTGAACATGATCAGGTCGCACCAGGCCGCCGCTTCGGCGATGCCCATGACCTTCAGGCCTTCGGCTTCGCATTTCTTCGCCGAGGACGACCCCTCGCGCAGCGCGACGACGACATTCTTCGCGCCCGAGTCGCGCAGGTTCAGCGCATGGGCGTGGCCCTGCGAGCCATAGCCCAGGATGGCGACCTTCTTGTCCTTGATCAGGTTCACATCGCAGTCGCGATCGTAATAAACGCGCATCGGATCCTCCGTTTTTGCTGACGCCAGAATAGGCAGGGCGCGAAGAGGATGCGTTCAATGTTTGAATGATTTCGCATCATGAGATAAATTCAATTCGCAAAAATCGAGAATGACGGAAAAATCATGCAAGTCGACGATATCGACCGGCGCATCCTGCGCCAGATGCTGGCGGAGCCGGGGCTTGCTGGGCCCGAGCTTGCCGCGCGCGCCGGCGTCACCGCGGCGACCTGCTGGCGGCGGGTGGAGCGGCTGCGCGAGGCGGGCGTGATCCGCGGCGAGGAGGCGCGGATCGACTGGCGCGCGCTTGGCTGGGAGGTCGAGGTCTCGCTCCGCTTCACCCTCGACAAGACCCATCCGCGCGCCTTCGACGAGTTCCTCGCCGCCGCGCGCAAGGTGCCGGAAGTGCTTGAAATCCAGACCTTCCTTGGCCAGACCGACGTGCGCCTCAACGTCATCGCCCGCGACATGGTGCATTACCGCGAGATCTATCGCGCCCGCATCCTGACCCTGCCGCATATCGCCGACACCGACGCGCTGATGCTGATCTCGACGCTGAAGGAGACCGAGGAGCTGCCGCTGTGATCGCGCTCGACGATACCGATCGCGCGATCCTGCGCGCGCTGGCCCATGACGCGACGCAAAGCGCCGGGGCGCTGGGTCGGCGATTGGGGCTGAGCCAGCCCGCCTGCTGGCGTCGAATCCGGCGGCTCGAGGAGGCGGGGGTGATCGCCGGGCGGCGGCTGGTGCTCGACCTGCCGCAGGTTGGCTTCGGTGTCACCGTGTTCCTGGGGGTGAAGCTCGCGGTGAAGGGGCGCGTCAGCTTCGAGGATTTCGAGCGCGCCGTCGCCGCGATCCCCGAGGTGCAGGTGGTGCAGCACGTGCTGGGCCTCTTCGACTACCGGCTGCGGGTGCGCGCGCGCGACATCGCCGATTTCGAACGCGTGCTGCGGCGCCGGGTCATGACCCTGCCGGGGGTCGGCCAGATCGAGGCGAATGTGCTCCTCTCGGAGGAGCGCCTGCCCGGGCCGCTTGGCTGATCTGCCCGAATTTTGAGCGGCTTGGGTGAAAACATGGCGCATTTCCCGGGCTCCTGCGGGCGCCGCTCTTGCGCCTCGCGCCCCGGCGTCGGACGATGGCGCCCGAGGGGATGACGATGTTCGACGCGACCGCGATCCGCAAGATGCAGCGCAGCCATGGCGAGGGCGCCGTGGCTTTCGATGGCGCGCGTCTCACCGGGCTGCGCCAGAAGGGTTCGGCCAAGGTGCTGCTGCCGCGCGTGCGCGGTGTGCCGGAGATCGTTTTTCTCAATACCTCCGGTGGGTTGACCGCGGGCGATACGCTCGACTACCGGGTCGCGCTCGAGGGCGGCGCGCGGGCCGTCGCGACCACGCAGGCGGCCGAGCGCGCCTATCGCGCCGAGGGCGCGCCCGCGCGGGTCACGGTACATCACCGCGTCGGGCCGGGCGGCTGGCTCGAGTGGCTGCCGCAGGAGACGATCCTCTTCGACCATTCCGCGCTCGCGCGGGAAACCACGATCGAGCTCGCGGCCGATGCCGGCGTGCTGATGCTCGAAGCGGTGATCCTGGGCCGGGCGGCGATGGGCGAGACCGTGCAGGAGCTGCAGTTTTCCGATCATCGGACCATTCTGAGGGCCGGAAAGCCGGTGTTCTTCGAACCTTTCCAGCACAATTCGAACATTCTGGAGAAGGGGCCGCGCAATGCGCTCTTTGGTCCCCATCGCGCCTTCGCCACGCTCGTGCTTTGCGCGCCGGGGGCGGAGGATGCCGTCGGCGCCGCCCACGCGGCGCTGACCGAGCCCGGCGTCGAGGGCGCCGCCTCGGGTTTCGACGGCAAATGCGTGATCCGGCTTCTCGCCGCCGACGGCTGGCCGCTGCGCCGGCAGATCCTGCAACTGATGGGCGCGCTGCGCCGGGGTGCCGCCCCGCCGCGCGTCTGGCAACTCTGAGAGGGAAAGATGAACCTGACGCCGAGGGAAAAGGAAAAGCTGATGATCAGCCTCGCCGCGATGGTGGCGCGGGGCCGCCTCGCGCGCGGGGTGAAGCTCAACCACCCCGAGGCGATCGCGATCATCTCCGACTTCGTGGTCGAGGGCGCGCGCGCCGGCGTCTCCGTCGCCGAGTTGATGGAAACTGGCGCGCAGGTCATCACCGCCGAGCAGTGCATGGAGGGCATCCCCGCGATGATCGAGTCGATCCAGGTCGAGGCGACCTTCCCCGACGGCACCAAGCTCGTCACCGTCCACCACCCGATCCGCTGAGGCAAGCCCATGATTCCCGGAGAGATTTTTCCCGCAGACGGCGACATCACCCTGAACGAGGGGCTCACTGCGATCACCCTTACCGTCGCCAATACCGGCGACCGGCCGGTGCAGGTCGGCTCGCATTACCATTTCGCCGAGACGAACCCGGGCCTTGCCTTCGACCGCGCGGCGGCGCGCGGCATGCGCCTTGATATCGCGGCGGGCACCGCGGTGCGCTTCGAGCCGGGGCAGACCCGCGAGGTGCGCCTCGTGCCCTATCGCGGGGCGCGCAAGGTCTTTGGTTTCAATCAGAAAGTGACGGGGGATCTCTGATGCCGGCCCTGATTTCGCGCGCGACCTATGCGGACATGTTCGGCCCGACCACCGGGGACAGGGTGCGGCTTGCCGATACCGACATCATCATCGAGGTGGAGAAGGATCTCACCACCTATGGCGAGGAGGTGAAATTCGGCGGCGGCAAGGTGATCCGCGACGGCATGGGGCAAAGCCAGATCTCCCGCGCGGGCGGCGCGATGGATACGGTGATCACCAACGCGCTGATCCTCGACTACACCGGCATCTACAAGGCTGACGTCGGCCTGCGCGACGGGCGCATCGCCGGAATCGGCAAGGCGGGCAACCCCGACACCCAGCCCGGCGTCACGCTGATCATCGGGCCGGGCACGGAAATCATTGCCGGCGAAGGGAGGATTCTGACCGCGGGCGGGATGGACGCGCATATCCACTTCATCTGCCCGCAGCAGATCGAGGATGCGCTCGCCTCCGGCGTGACCTGCATGCTCGGCGGCGGCACCGGCCCGGCGCATGGCACGCTCGCCACCACCTGCACGCCCGGGCCCTGGCATATCGCGCGCATGCTGCAGGCGGTCGACGGGCTGCCGATGAACATCGCGCTTGCCGGCAAGGGCAACGCGAGCCTGCCCGAGGGGCTGGTCGAGCAGGTGAAGGCCGGGGCCTCGTCGCTCAAGCTGCACGAGGACTGGGGCACCACCCCCGGTGCGATCGACTGCTGCCTTTCGGTCGCCGACGACATGGACGTGCAGGTGATGATCCACACCGACACGCTCAACGAATCGGGGTTCGTCGAGAACACGCTCGCCGCCTTCAAGGGCCGCACGATCCACGCCTTCCACACCGAGGGGGCGGGGGGCGGCCATGCGCCCGACATCCTCAAGGTGGTTTCCGCGCCGAACGTGATCCCGTCCTCCACCAACCCGACGCGGCCCTACACCAAGAACACGGTCGAGGAGCACCTCGACATGCTGATGGTCTGCCACCACCTCGACAACAAGGTGCCCGAAGACGTCGCCTTCGCCGAAAGCCGGATCCGCAAGGAAACGATCGCGGCCGAGGATATCCTGCACGACATGGGCGCGCTCTCGATCATCTCCTCGGACAGCCAGGCGATGGGGCGCGTCGGCGAGGTCATCATCCGCTGCTGGCAAACCGCTGATAAAATGAAGAAACAGCGTGGGCGTCTGGCCGAGGAGACCGGCGCCAACGACAATCTGCGCGCGCGCCGCTATGTCGCGAAATACACGATAAACCCGGCGATCGCGCATGGCATGGCGGAGCATATCGGCTCGGTCGAGGTCGGCAAACGCGCCGATCTCGTGCTCTGGCATCCCGCGTTTTTCGGGGCGAAGCCCGAGATGGTGCTGATGGGCGGCATGATCATCGCGAGCCAGATGGGCGATCCGAACGGCTCGATCCCGGCGCAGCCCTTCTACACGCGCCCGATGTTCGGCGCCTTCGGAAAGGCGCTGGGCGCGAGCTGCGCCACCTTCGTCTCCGCCGCGGCGGTGGCCGACGGGGTGGGGGCGAAGCTCGGCCTCGAGAAGGAGGTGCTGGCGGTGAAGGGCACGCGCGGCATCGGCAAGGGCTCGATGATGCTCAACACCGCGACGCCGAAGATCGAGGTGCATCCCGAGACCTATGAGGTGCGGGCCGATAGCGAGCTGCTGACCTGCGAGCCCGCCGAGAGCCTGCCGCTCGCGCAGCGCTACTTCCTGTTCTGAGCCGTCAATGCAGGGAAAGACCGGCAAAGAGCCGCGCGCGGGGCGTCGGGCGCGGCAGCGGCAGTTCCGCGCCATCGACCGCCTGCACTGGCACGCGCGAGGTGCGCAGCACGCGCGTCACCTTTTCCCGCATATAGGCGGGATCGAGGCGGATCTCCTCGGGCAGGAGGCGCGGCTCGAACACGCGCTGGCGCAGGGTCTTCAGCTCCACCTTGTGCCAGCGGCCGATCTTCGGCAGCTCCGGATTGCCGAGATAGGCGGCGCGCAGCTCCGCCTCCCGCTTGCGCAGGCGCGCGATTTCCGCACGGATATCAGCGAGTTCGTCGGCCGGGGTTTTCAGATGCATGGGGTGCCTCCCGTTCGGGGTTGTCCCTCGCATCCTGCGGCAGCATGTTTAACAAAGCTCTAAACCCGGAGGGGATCATGGCGAATTTGCCGCGCGCGACGCAGGTTCTGGCAAAGGGCAGCTGGCAGGGGCCGGCCGATCACGTCGCGCTCGATTACGAGGGGCGGTTTCTGCGGCGCAAGCGGCTGGAGGCGGCCTCGGGTCTCGCCTTTCTCGTCGATCTGGCGGAGGTGACGAATATCACGGGGGGCGAGGCTTTCGCGCTCGAGGACGGGCGCCTGGTCGAGGTGCGCTGCGGCATCGAGCCGGTGCTGGCGGTGACCGGCGATCTCGCGCGGCTCGCCTGGCATATCGGCAACCGCCACACGCCCTGCCAGATCGAACCCGCGCGCCTCGTGATCCGCGAGGACCACGTGCTCGAGGCGATGCTGCGCCAGCTCGGCGCCGGGGTGGAGAAGCGGCTCGAACCCTTCCGGCCCGAGGGCGGCGCCTATGGCCTGGGCCGCACGATAGGGCATGAGCATGGTCACAGCCACGGCGATCCGGGCTTTGGCCACAGCCATGGCCCCGGGCAGTTCCATGTCCACCCCTGACCCCGCGGCGCTGCTGAGCCTCGTGCAATGGCTCTCCCCGGCCTTCCCGACCGGGGCCTTCGCCTATAGCCACGGGCTCGAACAGGCGGTGGCGGTGGGCGAGGTGCGGAGCGAGGCAGATCTTGCCGACTGGCTGTCCGACATCCTTGCCCATGGCGCGGGCTGGAACGATGCGGTGCTGCTCGCCTGTGCGCTGCGGGGCGAGGTGATCGCGCCGCTCGCCGATCTCGCCCGTGCGCTCGCCGGTTCGGCGGAGCGGCTGCGCGAGACCGAGGAGCAGGGCGCGGCCTTCGCCCGGGCGCGCGCCGAGATGACGAAGGGCGCGGCAGAGGCGCTGCCGCTGCCGCTTTCCCTGGCCGTGGCGGCGCGGGATCTGGCCTTGCCGCCCGAACAGGTGATAGCACTTTTCCTGCATTCCTTTGCGGCAAACCTCACCTCTGCGGGGGTCAGATTTATACCTTTGGGACAATCGGCGGGTCAGCGGGTGCTTGCCACTCTGCATCCGCTGATCGTCGATCTCGCGGCGCGGGCCGCTGCGGCCACGCGCGCCGATCTCGCCCAATCCGCCTTCCGCGCCGAGCTTCAGGCGGCGGCGCATGAAACGCTCGATGTAAGGATCTTCAAGACATGACGAACGGACCGCTTCGCGTCGGCATCGGGGGCCCGGTGGGTGTGGGCAAGACCACGCTGACCGAACAGCTGTGCCGCGCGCTGGCCCATCGCTGCTCGATGGCAGTGGTGACGAACGACATCTACACCCGCGAGGATGCCGAGGCGCTGATGCGCGCGCAGGTGCTCCCGGCCGAGCGGATCCGCGGCGTGGAAACCGGCGGCTGCCCGCATACCGCGATCCGCGAGGATGCCTCGATCAACCTCGCCGCGATCGCCGAGCTGAACCGTGATTTCCCCGATCTCGACCTCGTGCTGATCGAATCCGGGGGCGACAATCTCGCCGCGACCTTCTCGCCCGAACTGGCCGATCTGACGATCTATGTGATCGACACCGCAGCGGGGCAGGACATCCCGCGCAAGCGGGGCCCGGGCGTGACCCGCTCCGATCTCCTTGTGGTCAACAAGACCGACCTCGCCCCCTATGTCGGCGTCGATCCGGTGCTGCTCGAAAGCGACACGAAAGCCGCGCGCGGCGCCCGCCCCTATGTGATGGCGCGGTTGCGTCAAGGATTGGGCATTGCTGAAATCGTAGGCTTTCTTGAGCGCGAAGGCGGGCTCGAACTGGCGGCGATTCCCGTCTGATTGGCAAATCTCCGACAATTTGATCAATTCTATGCCCGGTTTCTGCGCTGAAACCGGGCATTCGCACAATTATTGATCAGTGATTGCGCTCTTCCCTCGGGCGAGATCATTGCGATCTTGCCGCGATGCGGCGCCCCGGTTTTGCTTCCTAGCGGCGGGCAAAGACCCGCGAGAAGAACAACCCCACGCGCCCCTCGACGGGCTGCGATACGGAGGAACAGGGATATCATGATTACTCGGCGCAATCTGCTGATGACCGTTGCCGCTGCCGGTGCCGTTTCGATGACCGGTCGGGTCGCCTTCGCCGCGGGCGACACCATCAAGGTGGGCGTGCTCCACTCGCTCTCCGGCACCATGGCGATCTCGGAAACGACGCTGAAGGACACCGTCCTGATGCTGATCGAGGAACAGAACAAGAAGGGCGGCGTGCTCGGCAAGCAGCTCGAGGCGGTCGTCGTCGACCCGGCCTCCGACTGGCCGCTTTTCGCCGAAAAGGCGCGCGAGCTGCTCACCGTCGACAAGGTCGACGTGATCTTCGGCTGCTGGACGTCCGTCAGCCGCAAGTCGGTGCTGCCGGTGATCGAGGAGCTGAACGGGCTCCTGTTCTACCCGGTGCAATACGAGGGCGAGGAAAGCTCGAAGAACGTGTTCTACACTGGCGCCGCGCCGAACCAGCAGGCGATCCCGGCGACGGATTACTTCCTCAACGAGCTCGGCGTGCAGAAATTCGCGCTCCTCGGCACCGACTACGTCTATCCGCGTACCACGAACAATATCCTCGAGGCTTACCTCAAGTCGAAGGGCATCGCGGCCGAGGACATCTTCGTCAACTACACCCCCTTCGGTCAGTCGGACTGGTCGAAGATCGTGGCCGACGTGAAGGCGCTGGGCGCCGACGGCAAGAAGGTCGGCGTGATCTCGACGATTAACGGCGACGCGAACATCGGCTTCTACAAGGAGCTTGCCGCCTCCGGCATCACCGCCGAGGACATCCCCGTCGTCGCCTTTTCGGTCGGCGAAGAGGAGCTTTCGGGCCTTGGCGCCGGCGATCTGAAGAACCTCGTCGGCCAACTCGCCGCCTGGAACTACTTCGAGAGCGCCGACACCCCCGAGAACAAGGCCTTCATCGAGGCCTGGCACAAGTTCATCGGCAATGACAAGCGCACCACCAACGACCCGATGGAGGCCACCTATATCGGCTTCAACATGTGGGTGAACGCGGTGACGCAGGCCGGCACCACCGAGGTCGACCCGGTGTCCGACGCGATGATCGGGCAGAAGTTCCCGAACCTCACCGGCACCGTGGCCGAGATGCTGCCGAACCACCACCTGACGAAGCCGGTGCTGATCGGCGAGATCATGGAGGACGGCCAGTTCGACATCATCTCGCAGACCGATCCGGTGCCGGGCGATGCCTGGACCGACTTCCTGCCGGAATCCGCCGTGCTCGAGTCGGACTGGAAGACGCTCAAATGCGGCATGTACAACAAAGAAACCAAGGCCTGCGTTCAGCTGAAGTCGAACTACTGATCGGCTGTCAGCACCCAGGAGGGGGCGTCCGCGCCCCCTCCGACGAATTTCGCGGGGATCCGAGATGCGCAAATTCCTTCTGGCGCTGAGTGCAAGCCTTTGCATCGCGCTGCCCGGCCTCGCGCAGGAAAGCGCGCCGCCCACGCCTCCCGACAGCACCGTCACCACGCCCGAAGCCGTGCCGCCTGCGGCCCCGGTTCTGACCGGCCTGGCCAAGGTGATCGCCGAGAATGCGGCGGCGATCGCGAAGCCCTCGCGCCAGACGATCGGTCCGGTGATCGCCGCGATCGACGCGGCGGGGGAGGGGGCGCCGGCGTTCCTCGCCGCCTGGGCCGACAAGAAGCTGGGCGCGCGCAAGAGCGATGGCGCGATTTTCTTCGTGGAAAAACAAGGGGCTGACTACGCGTTGAGCGATCCGGTCACGGGGGGCGCCGCCGGCACCGCGCCGAAATCCGAGATCACCGAGATCAAGCCGAATTCCGGCGTGCGCGGGCTGATCGCCTCGGCGCTGGTGCAGTTCCAGCTTTCCGACCCCGACCCGGTGCAGCGCCGTGCCGCGCTCGACAGTCTTTCGCGCGAGGGCGGGCCCGAGCATCTCGAACCGCTCGCCGCCTCGATCGCGGGGGAGAGCGATGCCGCGATCAAGGCGCAGAAGGAGCGCCTTCTCGGCCTGCTCACGATCCGCTTCGGCGCCACGCCCGAGGCCCGCATCGCCGCGATCGAGGGGTTTGGCGCCGATCTCGCGCTCGATTTCCGCGCGGCCCTGAACCCGATCCTCGCCACCACGCGCAAGGCCTTCGCCGCCGCGCCCGAGGGCAATGTCGCCAAGACCCTGCGCCCCGGCCACGGCGGTTTCTCGGCGGAGGAGGCCTATGCGCTCCTCGTCTCCGAGGGGCTGGCGCCGAAACGCCTCACCCGCGCCGATCTGCGTGCGGCGCTCGAGGCGCATGTGGAAAACGGCGCCGTGGGCGGCATCCCGGTCGCCGAGCTCGACCAGCCCGCCAAACGCGACGCGGCCTATACCGCGCTCGAGACCGCGGGCCTCGTGCCTGCCGCCGCGACCGATGACGAGGTCGCCTCCGCCGTCGCGGCCCACCAATACGCCGACATCTATACCGAGCCGGACAGCGCCGTCACCACGGCCGCCGCCGCCGCGCTGCAATCGGTCTCCTTCAAGGTCGATGCGATGCAGGGGATGGACCTCGGCCTCGATGCGCTCTCGCTCGCCTCGATCTATTTCCTCGCCGCGATCGGCCTGGCGATCACCTTCGGCGTGATGGGCGTGATCAACATGGCGCATGGCGAGTTCATCACCATGGGCGCCTATACCGGCTATGTCGTGCAGCTCTGGATCCACGACTACACCGTCTCGATCCTCGTCGCGTTGCCCTTGGCCTTCCTCGTCACCTTCACCGCGGGGGTGGCGATGGAGCGGCTGGTGATCCGCCACCTCTACAAGCGCCCCTTGGAGACGCTGCTCGCCACTTTCGGCATCTCGATCGCGCTGCAGCAGCTCTTCAAGAACATCTTCGGCACCCAGGCGCGCCCGCTGACCGCCCCCGACTGGCTCGATGGCGCCTGGGTGATGAACGACATCGTCGGCATCTCCTATATCCGCATCGCGATCTTCGTGATGGCGCTTGTCTTCCTCGCCCTCTACCTCTGGGTGATGAAGCGCACGCGGCTTGGCCTCGAGGTCCGCGCGGTGACGCAGAACCCCTCGATGGCGGCCTCGATGGGGATCAACCCCGACCGGATCAACATGCTGGCCTTCGGCCTTGGCTCCGGCATCGCGGGCATCGCGGGCGTTGCGATCGGGCTTTTTGCCAAGGTCACCTCGGAGCTTGGCTCCGATTACATCGTGCAGAGCTTCATGACCGTGGTCGTCGGCGGTGTCGGCAATATCTGGGGCACGCTGGCTGGCGCGACCCTCGTCGGCTTCCTGCAAAAGGGGATCGAGGCGCTGAACCCGTCGAACACGCTCGCCGCGCAGACCTACATGATCCTCTTCATCATCATCTTCATCCAGTTCCGGCCGCGGGGGATCATCGCCCTCAAGGGCCGCGCGGCGGGGGATTGACCATGACGCGCATGCTTCTTGTCACGCTTCATCCTTCTTCTTGGCAAAAATACTCCGGGGGGCTCGGGGCATGCCCCGAGCGGGGGCTGGCCCCCCGGCCGCCGGCCCCGCCAGCACCGGAGGCCCAGTCGTGAAGCCCGGTTTCCTCGCCAAGAACCCCTCGGTCCTGACCTTCCTTGCGGTGCTTGCGCTCTTCACCCTCGGGGTGACGGTGCTGAGCCATGCCTATGGCACCGAATACCTCTCCACCTCGATGGTGAAGACGCTGGGCAAGACGCTGTGCCTCTGCCTGATCGCCCTCGCGATGGATCTGGTCTGGGGTTACACCGGCATCCTGTCGCTCGGCCATTTCGCCTTTTTCGGGCTTGGCGGCTACATGATCGGCATGTGGCTGATGTATGCCCGCACGCGCGAGATCGTGCTCGCCTCCGCCACCGGCCTGCCGATGACCCCGCAGGAGATGAGCGACGCGATCGCGACGCAGATCTTCGGCGTCGTCGGTTCGTCCGAGCTGCCCGCGATCTGGCATTTCGCCGGATCGCTGCCGATGCAGCTGATCTTCGTCGTGCTGATCCCGGGGCTGCTCGCCTTCGTCTTCGGCTGGCTCGCGTTTCGCTCGCGCGTTACCGGGGTGTACCTGTCGATCCTGACCCAGGCGATGACGCTGGCGCTTTCGCTCTACCTGTTCCAGAACGACAGCGGCCTGCGCGGCAATAACGGGCTCTCGGGGCTGCAGAATATCCCCGGCCTCACCGACAATCAGGATCTGCTCTCGATCTGGTTCTTCTGGGCATCGGCCCTCGCCCTCGGCCTCGGCTATCTGCTGGCAAGCTTCGTCACCTCGGGCAAGTTCGGCTCGGTGATGCGCGGCATCCGCGATGACGAGGCGCGCGTGCGCTTCCTCGGCTACTCGGTCGAGGGCTACAAGCTCTTCGTCTTCACCCTCACCGCGATCATCGCGGCGATCGCCGGCGCGCTTTATTACCCGCAGGCCGGCATCATCAATCCGGCCGAGATGGCGCCGATCGCCTCGATCTACCTTGCCGTCTGGGTCGCGATCGGCGGGCGCGGGCGGCTTTACGGCGCGGTGATGGGGGCGGCTTTCGTCTCGCTCGTCTCGACCTGGTTCACCGGCGGGCGCGCGCCCGATCTGAACCTCGGTTTCTACACGGTGAAATGGGTCGACTGGTGGCAGGTGCTGCTCGGCCTCAGCTTCGTGCTCGTCACGCTTTTTGCGCCGAAGGGGCTTTCGGGCCTCGTCGATCTGATCGCCGGGCTCAGGCCGCCGAAGCGCGGGGGCACGCCGCTTGGCCCCGATGACGGATCGCTGCAGGAGAAGGAGGCCGAGGCATGACCGCGCTGCTCGAAGTGTCCGGCATCTCCGTCAGCTTCGACGGGTTCAAGGCGATCAACAACCTCTCCTTTTCGATCGGCGAGGCGGAGCTGCGCGCCGTGATCGGCCCGAACGGCGCCGGCAAGACCACCTTCATGGATATCGTCACCGGCAAGACGCGGCCCGACGAGGGCAAGGTGCTCTGGGGCGAGAAGTCGGTGAACCTGCTGAAGATGAACGAGGCGCAGATCGCGCGCGCGGGCGTCGGGCGCAAGTTCCAGCGCCCCACCGTCTTCGAGGATCAGACCGTCGCCGACAACCTGATGATGGCGCTGAAGGCGGCACGCTCGCCCTGGAAGGTGCTGGTCTGGCGCCCGGGCAAGGCGGATCACTACCGCGTCAAGGCGCTGGCCGAGCAGGTCGGGCTGGGCGACAGCCTCACCCGGAAATCCGGGGAATTGTCGCATGGTCAGAAACAATGGCTCGAGATCGGCATGCTGCTCGCGCAGGAGCCGCGGCTGCTTCTGGTCGACGAACCCGCCGCGGGCATGACGCTGGCGGAGCGCGAGCATACCACCGCGCTGCTCGTCGAGCTTTCGAAATCGAAGGCGGTGGTGGTGGTCGAGCACGACATGGAATTCGTGCGCCGGCTGAACTGCAAGGTCACCGTGCTGCACGAGGGATCGGTGCTGGCCGAGGGATCGCTCGACCATGTCACCGCCAACCGGCAAGTCATCGAAGTCTATCTGGGGCGCTGAGCATGCTGCAAACAAAAGGGCTTACGCTCCATTATGGCGGTTCGCAGATCCTCTACGGCATCGACATGGAGGCCCGCGCGGGCGAGGTGACCTGCATCATGGGCACCAATGGCGTGGGCAAGACTTCGCTTCTGAAGGCGATCTCGGGCACCCATCCGCGGTCTGGCGGCACGCTGACGCTCGACGGCGAGGATGTGCCGCGCGTGCCGCCGCAGGGCATGGCGCGGCGGGGGCTGGGCTATGTGCCGCAGGGGCGGATGATCTTCCCGCTGCTCACCGTGCAGGAAAACATGGAAACCGCCTTCGCGGTCTTGCCGCGGTCGGAGCGGTTCATCCCCGACGAGATCTATGAACTGTTTCCGATCCTGAAAGAGTTTCTGCATCGCCGCGGCGGCGATCTGTCGGGCGGGCAGCAACAGCAGCTCGCGATCGCGCGCGCCATGCTGATGAAGCCGAAGATCCTGCTCCTCGACGAGCCGACCGAGGGGATCCAGCCCAATATCATCCAGCAGATCGGCCGGGTGATCGCCTATCTGCGCGAGAAGGGCGACATGGCGATCATCCTCGTCGAGCAGTATTTCGACTTCGCCCATGACCTCGGCGACCGCTTCTATGTGCTCAAGCGCGGGGCGGTGGCGATGGAGGGGACGAAGGAAACCCTGACCCGCGAGGCGCTGCGCGAGGTGGTGAGCGTCTGAGGGGCGCCGCCCCTCGCCCCTGCGGGGCTCACCCCGAGGTATTTTCGGCAAGATGAAAACGATCTCCTTCATCTTGCCCGAAATACCTCGGGGTGCGGGGCAGAGCCCCGCTCAGCGCACGCCAAGCCCGGCGCGCATCAGGGTCTTGCGCACCGGTTTCAAGGAATAAAGCGCGCCGAGCACGCCTGCGCGCAGGTCGCGCAGCGGGCGCATCTCGACCATCGAGGCGCGGTTGAGGAAGTCGATGCCGATCTCGCGCGCCTTCACCTCGGGCCAGCGGCGCCGGTTGTAGGCGGCAAGCATCGCGGCCTCGCCGATATGGGCGGGGTCGGTCTCGCACAGGCGCAGCAGGCAGGTGAGATCGGCGAGCGACATGTTCAGCCCCTGCGCGCCGATCGGCGGGATCACATGCGCGGCCTCGGCGATGAGGGCGACGCGCTCGGCGGTGAAACGCTCGGCGATCTGCGTCATCATCGGCCAGACCGAGCGGCGGGTGACGAGGGTGAGCGGGCCCAGAAGCCCGGTCGAGCGTGCGTTCATCGCTGCCTCGAACTCCGCCACCGGCAGGGCGGCGAGGCGGTCGGCCTCCGGCCCGCGCTCCATCCAGACGATGGCCGAGCTGTGCAGCCCGTCGCGGTCGGGCAGCGGGATCAGGGTGAAGGGGCCGCCCGAGCGGTGGATCTCGGTCGAGACGTCGTTGTGCGGTTTCGGATGGGTGACGGCGAAGGCAAGCGCCTTCTGGCCGTAGCGCGTGGTCTTCACCCGGATGCCCGCGGCCTCGCGGATGAAGGAATTGCGCCCGTCCGCGGCGACGACGAGCCGCGCCTTCACCCGGGTGCCGTCGGAAAGCCGCACCTCGGCGCCGCTTTGCCGGGTGACAAGGCCCGTGGTCGCCACGCCCGGGCGGAAATCGACGAGCGGCAGATCCGCGATCCGCGCCACGATCTCGCGCCGCAAAAGCCAGTTCGGGAAGTTCCAGCCGAAGGGCTCGTCCGACAGATCCGCGGCGTCGAAATCGCGGGTGAGGCGCGCCTCGGGCTCGGCGCCGCCGGCGTCGATGATGCGCATGATCTGCAGGGGCGCGGCATGCGGCGCGATGCGCGCCCAGATGCCCGAGCTTTCGAGCACCGCACGCGAGGGATGCAGGAAGGCGGTGGTGCGCATATCGGCGCCCTCCGCCGCTTCCGAGGTCGCGGGCGGGGTCGGATCGACGCAGATCGTGGTGAAGCCGGCCGCCCCGAAGGCCGCCGCCGCGGTGAGCCCGGCGACGCCGCCGCCGGAGATCAGGATATCGGTTTCGATCGCTGCCGCGGTCTGCGTCTCGGGCATGGGGCACCTCCGTTCAACTGGCGCCACCATGGCCCGAGCGCGCCGCGGGCGCAATCGGGCGCGGGGCGCGTGCGGCGATCCGCCCGCACCCTGCGCGGGGCTCAGCCGATCGAGCTCAGGATCAGGAGGGCGAGCACGATGAAGGTGAGCCCGACGAACCACAGCGTGATGCCGCCGAGGCCCATCACCAGCCCGCCGACGACCGCGCCGCCAACGATCACCAGCGCCAGAATATACATGAAGAGGGCGCCGCTGTTGCCCGTTTCACTGTGGGTAGCCGTCATGTCCGTTCCTTTCCAGCCGTGCGGATAGGTCCATCCGCGATATACCTTTGCATACCGGTGGTAAAGATTCGGTCACAGGCCACATCTTGTCGCAGCCCAAAACGGCCCGGAGCCTGCGCTCGGACCGTTCCGGAAGATCGTGGGAAGATTGGGGGCTCAGCCGCCCGCGGTCATCACCACGAGGAAGGCGAGCATCGCCCAGGTCGCGGCGACGCCGCAAAGGATCAGCCCGCCGAGGCCATAGAAGGCAACGGCAGCGACGACCACGAGGACGATGAAAACCGCGAAGAGCGAAACGGCGAGCGTCGCGTCCTTGCCGGTGGCTTCGTGGTGATGCGTGGTCTCGACGCCGGAATCGGCGGTGGTCATGGTCATGAGAATCTCCCGTAGCTGTCTCCCTGACAGCCCGACCTGAATACATGCCGCGGCGCCGCATGGGAACCGCGACAGAATGTCGCGCTCAACGCGCCTGCGGCCTGTGGCCGCGGTGCCGCAGGGTGGTCAGAAACTGCGGCAGGTCATTGGTATGAAAGCCGATATGGGCGGCGCGTTCGGGTTTCGGGCCGACATGCACCGTCTGCATCCCCATCGCATGGGGCACGGCCAGATTGCGCGGATCGTCCTCGAACATCGCGGCGCGCTTCGGGGTGATGCCCGCGCGGGCGAAGACCGCGTCGAAGGCCTCGCGATGCGGCTTCGGGTGAAACCCCGCATCCTCGACGCCATAGACCCCGTCGAAAAGCCCGCTCAGCCCGCGCGCGGCCAGCACGTTCTCGGCATAGGGCGCCGAACCGTTGGTGAAGACGATCCGCCGCCCCGGCAGATCGGCGATCGCGGCGCGCAGCGCGGGATCGGGCGTCAGGCTGTCGAATGAGATGTCGTGCACCTCCGCCAGATAGGGCAGCGGATCGACGCCATGTTCATGCATCAGCCCGGCGAGCGTGGTGCCGTAAAGCCGCCAATACTGGTCGCGCAGATGGTCCGCCTCCTCCGCGCCGACGCCAAGCACCCGCATCACATAGGCGGTCATCTTCACCTCGATCTGGGCGAAGAGCCGCGCCTGCGGCGGATAAAGCGTGTTGTCGAGGTCGAAGACCCAGTCGGTGACGTCGGCGAAGGCGATTTCGGGGGACATGGCGCGACCCTAGAGCGCAGCGCGGGCGGGGGCAAGGGGCGGCGGGCGGCTGGATTGCCGGTTGTCAGCTGCCCGGGGCGCGCCTATCGTTCGCGCCTTGAAACCGGGCGCGCGCCCGGCCGGAGGAGCAAGGCCGCGATGCAGAAGGATGCCTATACGCTGATTCTCGAGGCGATCGACGCCGGGGTCTATCGCCCGGGCGACCGGCTCGTCGAATCGGAGCTGGCCGAGCGGCTTGGCGTGTCGCGCACCCCGGTGCGCGAGGCGCTGCAGCGGCTCGAGACGCAGGCGATGCTCGCGCGTGACGGCCGTTCGCTGATCGTCGCCTCGCTCGATCACAACCAGCTCGCCGAGCTTTACGTCGTGCGCGCCGAGCTCGAGGCGCTCGCCGCGGCGCTGGCCGCGAAACATGCCGCGCCGGAGGAGGTGCGGGTGCTGCAGGAGATGATCGACGAGGATCGCGGCCATACCGATGATCCGATCGCGCTTTCGAAGGCGAACAAGCGGTTCCATCGGCAGATCCATCTCGCCTCGCACAACCGCTACCTCGTGCAGCAGCTCGACCTCGTGCATCGCTCGATGGCGCTGCTCGCCACCACCTCGCTCGCCGCCGAGGGCCGCGGCGAGACCGCGCTCGCCGAACATCAGGCGATCGTCGACGCGATCCGCGCGGGCGACGAGGAGGCGGCCTCGACCGCGCTGCGCCGCCATATCTCGAAGGCTTTCGAGACAAGGCTGAAGCTCGACGCGACGGGGGCCACCGCCACCGGCCGCAAGGGCGGCTGAGTTCAGTCGATCAGCGGCGCGCGCGGGGTGCGTGCCGGCGCCGCAGGGCGGGGCCGCGCCGCGGCGATCGCCGGCACCAGCTCCGATTGCGCGCCGGGGGCCGCGACCGTGTGCAGCGTGTCGAACACGCCATGCACCGTCTTGTCCCAGTAGAAGGGCTTGGTGATGACCTCGTAGATTGCCTTCCAGCCGGCGAGCGCGCCGAGCGGGAAATAGAGGTTCAGCGAGGGCACCCAGGGGATCAGGTGGCGATGTTCGCGCCCCCGCACCGCCCAGGCGCCGACCGCGATATTGACGATCTCGGTCATCACGAAGGCGAAGAGCATCAGCGTCTCGAGACCGGGCGAGAGGATCGCCTCGATCGGGTGCCAGAAGCCGAAGAGGATCAGCCAGCAGCTCCAGAGCAGCGGCGCGAGCAGATATTGCGAGAGCGCGCCGAGGATCAGCACCTGCATCCCGAGGAAGCGCTTCGGCCCGAGATCGCGCCAGAGCTGCACCGGGTCGCGCATATGCACCGCCCAGGTCATCGCATAGCCCTTGAGCCAGCGCGAGCGCTGCTTGACCCAGGGGAGTGTGCGGCAGTTCGCCTCCTCATAGGTCACGGTCGGGATCAGTTCGGTGCGATAGCCGCGCCGCGCGAGGCGGATGCCGAGATCGGCGTCCTCGGTGACATTATGCGCGTCCCAGCCGCCAAGCTCCTCGATCACCGAGCGGCGGAAAAAGAGCGTGGTGCCGCCCAGCGGCACGACGAGGCCGAGCCGGGCGAGACCGGGCAGCATCGCGCGGAACCAGGCGGCGTATTCGATCGTGAAGCAGCGCGCGAGCCAGTTCGTGCGCGGGTTGTAATAGTCGAGCACGCCCTGCAGGCAGGCGACATCGGGCGCCGCCTCGGCAAAGCAGCGCGCGGCGACGTGGAGCTGGTCGGGCTCGGGCGCGTCCTCGGCATCCCAGACGCCGACGATCGAGCCGCGGCAGAAGTTCAGCGCGTAGTTCAGCGCCCGGGGCTTGGTCTTGATCGGGCCGTTCGGCACCACGACGACGCGCATCCAGACCGGCAGCTCGGTGCCGGCAAGCGCGTGGCGCGTCATCAGGTCGTCCTCCTCCACGACGAGTAGCACGTCGAGCAATTCGCGCGGGTAGGTCAGCCGGCCAAGCCGCTGCACGAGGCGCCCGGCGATGTCGCGCTCGTGGAACAGCGGCACCATCATCGAGATCATCGGCAGGCGCGCCGGGTTCGGCGGTGGCGGCAGATCGGGGCGGAGCGCGGCGCGGCGCGAGACCCGGTAATGCGCCCGGATCTCCGCCGCGGCGGCGAGCGCCTTCAGCCCCATCGTGGCGAAAAGCGTCACCATCGCCCAGCCGAAGAGCAGCGCGAAGACGGTGATCGGCGCGAGGAACAGCCCCACCGCCGAAGCGCCGATCGCGCCAAGCGCGATCCGCGCGGCGCGCTGTTCGTTGCGGGTGCGGCAGCTTTCGCGCGGGTCGACCTTGATCTCGGCGCGGCGGATCAGCGCCGTCTGCCGGCGCGAGAGCAGCGCGGCATGCACGTCGCGTTCGGGCGCGATCACCATCCGATAGGGGCCGAGCCGGGCCGGCAGCGCCTCTCGCAGCCGCGCGAAAGCCTCGGGCCGGGCGGTGGCGATCAGCGTCACTCCGCCGATCCGGCGCCAGGGCACCATCGCCTCCTGCAGGCAGCGCTCCGGGCCGAGCGCGTCGATCATCCGCGGGTCGGGCGGCGTGGCGATCAGGTCGACGACGGCGGCCTTCCACTGCGTGGCGAGCGCGGCCATCAGCGCCGCCTCGGTCACCCAGCCGTGGGTGAGGAGGATGTCGCCGAGGCGGACATCCTCGCGCCCGCGCAGCGCCAGCGCCTTGAGCAGATCACCGGGCGAGACTGCCCCCATCTCGAGCAGGATCTGGCCCAGCGGCGTGCGGCGCGGTGCGGGCGCGGGGCGTTCGACCAGACGCAGCGCCGGCTCCGGCCGATCGGCCGCCGTCCCGACGATCTTCAGTCGCACATTGCCCCGAACCATCGCTCGCGTCCCGCCCAGATCCCGTTCGATCTCAGTTAACGGGGCGGTTGGTTAATGCGTGGTTAATGCCTTTCGCCCCCCGGGAAAGAAGGCATCGGGCGGCCTCTCTGTTTCCGATCCGTTCCTGCCTGCGCAGAAAAAAGGGCGCCGAAGCGCCCGTTTTCGTAGGATTTTCAGGGCTCAGGCGGCGCGCCGGCCGCGAATCGCCTCGGCGAAACGCTCGAAGAGATAGTAGCTGTCCTGCGGGCCCGGGCTCGCCTCGGGGTGATATTGCACCGAGAACACCGGCCGCCCCGCGAGCGCGATGCCGCAGTTCGAGCCGTCGAAAAGCGAGATATGCGTTTCCGTCACGCCCTTCGGCAGGGTCTGCGCGTCGACGGCGAAACCGTGGTTCATCGAGGTGATCTCGACCTTGCCGGTGGTCAGATCCTTCACCGGGTGGTTCGCGCCGTGATGGCCGTGGTTCATCTTGATCGTCTGCGCGCCGAGCGCGAGGGCGAGCATCTGATGCCCGAGGCAGATGCCGAAGACCGGCAGATCGGTCTTCAGGATGTCCTTGATCATCGGCACCGCATAGGCGCCGGTCGCCGCCGGATCCCCCGGGCCGTTCGACAGGAACACGCCCTCGGGGTTCAGCGCGAGCACCTCTTCCGCCGTCGCGGTCGCGGGCAGAACGGTCACGTCGCAGCCCGCCGAGGCGAGGCAGCGCAGGATGTTGCGCTTTGCACCGTAGTCGATCGCGACGACCTTGAGCCCCTTGCCCTCGCGGGCCTTGTAGCCCTCGGGCCAGGCCCAGCGCATCTCGTCCCAGTGGTAGCTCTGCGCGCAGGTCACGTCCTTGGCGAGGTCGAGCCCGACGAGCCCCTTCCACTCGCGCGCCTTGCGCACCAGCCCCTCGACGTCGAAGACGCCGTCCGGGTTATAGGCGAGCGCGACATGCGGCGCGCCTTGCTGACGGATCGCGCGGGTCAGCCGGCGGGTGTCGACCCCGCCCATGCCGATCTTGCCGTGTTTCGCGAGCCAGTCGCCGAGATCGCCGGCCGAGCGCCAGTTCGAGGGCTCGGTCGGATCCCATTTCACCACCAGACCGGCGGCGGCGGGCACATCGCCCGACTCGTCATCCTCGGCATTGGTGCCGACATTGCCGACATGCGGGAAGGTGAAGGTGACGACCTGCCCGGCATAGCTCGGGTCGGTCATGATCTCCTGATAGCCGGTCATCGCGGTGTTGAAGACGAGCTCGGCCACCGTCTCGCCCGGCGCGCCGAAGCCCTTGCCGTAGAAAAGCTGTCCGTCGGCGAGCGCGATCAGCGCGGTCGGCTTTTCCGATGACTGGTTCACTGCAGGCATGGTTCGACTCCCCGGGGAAAAAATCTGCTGGAAACTACGGGGGGCGAGAGGCCGGGTCAAGGCCTTTGGTCATTTCTTGTTATCGTTGAAAATCAATGACTTGCGCGAGTTGTGTCGGCCGCGGCTTCGGGCTATTGTGACGCTCTGACGGAATGAGAGGGTAAAGCCCATGCGTGACAGACTTGCCGCGGCACTCAAGGAAGCGATGAAGGCGAAGGATCAGGCGCGTCTGTCGACGCTGCGGCTGATCAATGCGGCGATCAAGGATCGCGAGATCGCGCTGCGCGGCGAAAACGAGGGCGCGACGGTGGGCGATGCCGAAATTCTCGCGATCCTCGGCAAGATGGTGAAGCAGCGCCAGGAATCGGCGCGCGCCTACGAGGAGGGCGGGCGGCTCGAACTGGCCGAGAAGGAGCAGGGCGAGGTCAAGGTGATCGAGGAATTCCTGCCGCGTCAGCTGACCCCGGACGAGGTCGCGGCGGCGGTCGAGGCCGCGGTGGCGAAGGTCGGGGCAAGCTCGATCCGCGACATGGGCCGCGTGATGGGCGAGCTGAAGGCGAAATACACCGGGCAGATGGATTTCGGCGCGGTCGGCCCGATGGTGAAATCGAAGCTCGGCTGAGGCCGGGCAGGGGGCCAGCCCCCTCTTTTCCTGCGGAAAATTCACCCCCGGAGTATTTCGGCCAAGAAGAAGCATCGGATTTCTTCTTGGCGCAAATACTCCGGGGGGCTGCATTCGCAGCGGGGGCAGCGCCCCCTCCTACCCCTGAAAATCGCGCAAGGCGGCGAGCGCTTCGGTGATCTCGCGCTGCAGCCGGCGCCGCTCCTCCGGCGTGAGGCCGCGGCCGATCTCCACTGCGCGCGGCCCGCCGGTGAGGGTGAGGTAATCCGCGACCGGCCCGCCGCTCGGATGCAGTTCGGCACGCAGCCAGTAGGGGTTCGCCTCCCAGAGTTTCGGAGCCTTGCCCGCGCGGCTGTGGCGGAGCGTCGCCCGATCGGGGGTGAGGATCAGCTCCTCGCGGATCGCCCCCGCGCGATAGGAGCGCGAAAGCGCCGTCCAGAGCGCCCAGACCGTGCCCGCGACGAAGGGCAGCAAGCCCCAGAGCAGCGGCGAGCCGAGCACGGCGAGCAGTGGCAGCGCGAGGAAAACCGCCGTGGCGGCGATGAAGGCTGCGAAGCCGGTCTTCGGCAGTGAGCGCCAGGGCCAGACCTCGAGCCTGACCTCGGGCGGTGAACCTGACCAGCGGTAGGGCATCGGTGCCTCACGGGATGCGCCCTCCCAGCCTAGGCGAGGAGGGCGCTGCGCGGCAAGCCTGCGGTGCGTGGGGGTCAGACGGGTTGCAGGCTGCGCCGGCGCAGGGCAAGGCGCGCATGCAGGATCATCCCGCCCGCCATCGCGAGGGTGAAGGTGAGGCCGGCGCTGCCGCTCCAGCCGAGCGAGGCGAGCGCCGGGCCGGGGCAGAAGCCCGCCAGCGCCCAGCCTGCGCCGAAGAGCACCGAACCGCCGAGGAGCCGCGCGTCGATCGGCTGTTTCGGCATCGGCGGGAAGGCACTGCCGTCGAGCGCGGCGCGCCGCCGCGCGGCGATCCGCCAGGCGAGCGCCATCGGCAGGATCGCCCCGCCGAGCACGAAGATCAGCGTCGGATCCCAGGCGCCTGCGAGGTCGAGGAAGCCCTGCACCTTGGCCGGATCGGTCATGCCGGACACCAGCAGGCCAAGGCCGAAGAGCGCACCGGAGAGGGTGGAAATGAGCAGGCGCATCACAGGGCTCCGATCAGGTGGCGGACGAGAAACATGGTGACGACACCGGCGCCGAGATAGGCCGCCGTCGCCGCGATCGAGCGCGGCGCAAGGCGCGCCATGCCGACGACGCCATGGCCCGAGGTGCAGCCATTCGCCATCCGCGTGCCAAATCCCACCAGCAGACCGGCGACGACCATCAGCGCCAGATCGCGCGAACCGGTGAAGGCGGGCGCGCCGAAGGCGAGTGCCGCCAGCGCCGGCGCCCCGATCAGCGCCGCGACGAAGGCGAGGCGTTCGCGTGAGGTATCGCCCTCGAGCACCGCGCCGAGGATCCCGCTCGCGCCCATCACCCGGGCGTTGCCGAGGAGCAGGAGCGCGGCGGCGCAGCCGATCATCAGCCCGCCGGTGAGGCCGAGGATCCAGTCATGGGGCAGGGAGGTAAACATTGAGGGCCGTCCTTTCCTGCCCTGGAATCTGGGGCAGGAGGGGGGCTCTGTCCATCGGGGCGGGGAAATAAGGACCGGGTTGCGGAGGGTGGGCAGGGGGCTGTCACGCGGTTTGCGCGCGGGGCGCCAGGGGGAGAACGTTGTTTCTCCGTGGTCTTCTTTGCGGGATGAAAATTCCGCCTAGGCAAGGGGAAACTCCAGGAGTCGGAATGCCTGTCCTTGAAAAGACGAAGGCCCCGGGACGGAGCCGGGGCCTTCGCCGATGCCGCTTTGGATCAGTGGGCCTTGGCGTGGTCCCACTCCTCCGGCCGCGGCAGCTGTTCGAACGTATGCTCGGGCGGCGGGCTCGGCAGGGTCCATTCCAGCGTGTCGGCATATTCGTTCCAGTAGTTCTTCTCGGTCACCCGCTTGCCCGCGAGGAGCGTGTAGAACACCACGCCGATGAACCACAGGAAGGAGGCGAAGGCGATGAAGGCGCCGATCGAGCTGACGTAGTTCCAGGTGGCGAAGGCCTCCGGATAGTCGATGTAGCGCCGCGGCATGCCCTGCCGGCCGAGGAAGTGCTGCGGGAAGAAGATCAGGTTCGAGCCGATGAACATCGCCCAGAAATGGAGCTTGCCGGCCCATTCCGGATATTGCCGCCCCGACATCTTGCCGATCCAGAAATAGATCCCGGCAAAGATCGCATAGACCGCGCCAAGGCTCATCACATAGTGGAAATGCGCCACGACGTAATAGGTGTCGTGATAGACCCGGTCGAGCGGCGCCTGGCTCAGCACCACGCCGGTCACGCCGCCCACGGTGAAGAGGAAGAGAAAGCCGAAGGCCCAGAGCATCGGTGTTTTGAACTCGATCGAGCCGCCCCACATCGTCGCGATCCAGGAAAACACCTTCACGCCGGTCGGCACCGCGATCACCATCGTCGCCAGCATGAAATAGCTCTGCTGCGTCAGGCTGAGGCCCACGGTGTACATGTGGTGCGCCCAGACGACGAAGCCCAGCACCCCGATCGCCACCATCGCATAGACCATCGGCAGATAGCCGAAGATCGGCTTGCGCGCGAAGGTCGCGATCACGTGGGAGATGATGCCGAAGCCGGGCAGGATGATGATGTAGACCTCGGGGTGGCCAAAGAACCACAGGATGTGCTGGTAAAGGATCGGATCGCCGCCGCCCGCCGGGTTGAAGAAGGTGGTGCCGAAGTTGCGGTCCATCAGCAGCATGGTGATCGCGCCCGCCAGCACCGGCAGGCTGAGCAGGATCAGCCAGGAGGTGACGAAGATCGACCAGCCGAACAGCGGCACCTTGTGCAGCGTCATGCCGGGCGCGCGCATGTTGAGGAAGGTGGTGATCATGTTGATCGCGCCGAGGATCGACGAGGCGCCCGAGACATGGACGGCGAAGATCGCGAGATCCATCGAATAGCCGCCCTCCGAGGTCGAGAGCGGCGGATAGAGCACCCAGCCCACGCCCGAGCCATGCTCCCCCCCGCCGCCCGGCGCGAAGAAGGAGGCGATGCCGAGGCAGACGCCCGCGACATAGAGCCAGTAGCTGAGATTGTTCATCCGCGGAAAGGCCATGTCCGGCGCGCCGATGTGCAGCGGCATGAAATAATTGCCGAAGCCGCCGAAGAGCGCGGGGATCACCACGAAGAACATCATTAGCACGCCGTGATAGGTGATCATCACGTTCCACAGATGCCCGTCGGGGGTGCAGGTCTGGCTGGCGTCGGCGATCAGCCGCGCGCCCTCCTGGCACATGTATTGCACGCCCGGATGCATCAGCTCGAGCCGCATGTAGACGGTGAAGGTGACCGAGATCAGCCCCACCGCCGCCGCGGTGAACAGATAGAGAATTCCGATGTCCTTGTGATTGGTGGACATGAACCAGCGGGTGAAGAATCCCCGCTGCCCATGCGCACCGCCGTGAAGCGCCGCGTCGGCCATGAATTTCCTCCCTGTGCCGCGGTCCGGGCTCTCCCTTCCCGGGGGCCGCAGGCCAAAGCTTAGGAGGCAAATTTCCGCCGGGCAACAAAACATGCACGGATGGTGCGAAATTTTGTCGCAGGGGGCGCCGCCCCCTCGGCCTTCGGCCTCACCCCCGGGATATTTCGGCACTCTGGAAGGGCGGGCCCTTCGTTTCCAAAGTGGTGAAATATCCCGGGGGAGTCTCCGCAGGAGACGGGGGCAGCGCCCCCGCGCGGTCAGCCAAGGCAAAGGGCCCGGTCGCGAGACCGGGCCCGATGATCGTTGCGGCGATGCCGCCTGCGATTACTTGACGACCGAGGCGAGATAGGCCGCGACGTCCTCGCCGCCCTTCGGCAGCTTGAAGGTCATCTTCGAGGCGCCGGTGCCGCCGTGGCTGTCGATGAACTTGGTCGGATCGACGACATATTCCGCGATCAGCGCTTCGTCCCAGACGAGGCCGGCGGCCGCGGCGCCCTTGATGCCGTCGCCGTATTTGAAATCTTCGTAGCTGGCGGCCGGGCGGCCGACGACGCCATAGAGGTTCGGGCCGACCTTGCCGCCCTTGACGACCGCGGTCCCGTCGGGCGCGACGATCGAGTGGCAGGCCTTGCACTTGGTGAAGGTCTTGGCACCGGCTTCGGCGTCGCCCGCGAAGGACGGGGTCGCGAAGGCCAGAGCGGCGAGGGTGACGTAGAAGCTGATCTTCATCGCAGGATCCTTGGTCTTTATGTCTCTTGGCCCGGCTGCGCCGGGGGCGGGGGCAGTTAACCAGCCCCGAAAACCCATAACACAGGGCAAAAGGTCGCGCATATCACTTTCTGGCGCGGGACCGGGGCGGCGGGCGCAGAGTGCCACCAAAGTCTGAGGGAAAGGTGAAGCGCCTAGCGCTGGGCGGCGCAGTTCCCCGCGAAGGCCGCCTCGAAATTGCGCTCGAGCGCGAGGTCGAGGTCTTCCATCGTCACCGGCAGGCCGAGATCGACGAGCGAGGTCACGCCGTGATCGCGGATCCCGCAGGGCACGATTCCCGAGAAATGGCCCAGATCCGGCTCGACGTTGATCGAGATGCCGTGAAAGCTCACCCAGCGGCGCAGCTTCACCCCGATCGCGGCGATCTTGTCCTCGGCCACCGCGCCATCGGGCCCCCGCGGCCGATCCGGGCGCTCGACCCAGACGCCGACGCGCCCGTCACGGATCTCGCCCTTCACGTTGAACTCGGCGAGCGTCGCGATCACCCAATCCTCGAGATGGCGCACGAAGCAGCGCACGTCGCGCCCGCGCCGGTTCAGATCGAGCATGACGTAGACGATGCGCTGGCCCGGGCCGTGATAGGTGTATTGCCCGCCGCGGCCCGCCTCGAAGACCGGAAACCGGTCGGGATCGACCAGATCCTCGCGCTTGGCCGAAGTGCCCGCGGTGTAAAGCGGCGGGTGCTCGAGCAGCCAGATCGCCTCCTCCGCCTCGCCCTTCGCGATCGCCGCGACGCGCGTCTCCATGAAGGCCAGCGCCTCCTCATAGGGCACGAGCCCCTCGGCCCGGATCCATTCGACCATCTCGCCCTCCTGTCTTTTGGGCGAATTAGGAGAAATACCCGCTTGCCTCAAGCGTGATTCGCCTCAAAACTCACGCAGGATTGATCGCCGCCGGATCCTGGGGGAGAGGCGGCACGAGTGTTTGGAGGAAGGTATGAGGGTGAAGTATCTTGTGGCGGGCCTGGTCTCGCTGGGGCTGATGGCCGAGGGCGCGGCGCCCGCGCTCGCGGGGGGCTCGGATGTCGTCGGCGGCATCATCGGCGGCATCATCGGCGGCGCGATCGTGAACGAGGCGAACCGCTCGCATCGCACCACCACCGTGCGGCGCACCGCGCCGAAGGCTCCGGCGGTGTCCAGCTACCAGCGCGAGCAGAACCGCGAGGTGCAGACCTCGCTCAACTACTTCGGCTATCCGGTGGGCTCGCCCGACGGGGTGCTCGGCGCGAAGTCGCGCGCCGCGATCGGCCAGTATCAGGCGCTGCTCGGCTATCCCGCGACCGGCCAGCTGACCGAGATGGAGCGTCAGATCCTCGTCACCGCCTACAATCGCGCGATGATCGGCGGGCCGCAGGTGCAGCAGGCGGCCGCCGGCCCGCAGGGCATTCGCGGCATGCTGCTCAAACAGCGCGACGAAATGATGGGCGGCGGCGCGATGGGCGGCGGCACCTATGCCTCGAACAGCTATGGCGGCCTGCCGCCCGAGGTCGCCTCGGCGGTGGACGAGATCTCGCGCAACTCCGGCGTCGAGGGGATGCAGCTGATCCAGCGCGCGGGCTTCATCCAGCTCGCCGACATGAACAACGACGGGCGCACCGATTACCTGATCGACACCGCGAAGACCGGCTCGGGCTTCTGGTGCAACGGCTCGGCCTGCACCGTCGAGGTCTTCGCCTCGACCCCCTCGGGCTATCAGCGCAACGACTTCCAGCTGGCCGGGGCGACGCCGGCCTCCTTCAGCTGCCTGCAGGGCGCCTGCTCGATCGTGAGCGGCGGCGCGCCGACCGCGGTCGCGGCGCAGCCGGCGATGCCGGCGCCGACCCCCGCGCTGCCCGGCGCGACGATGGTCGGCTCTCCCGCGCCGGCGATGCCGAGCTTCACCACGCCGGTGGCGCAACAGCCCGCGGCCCCGGCCCCGGCGATGCCCTCCTTCGGCTCGGCGATGGCTGCGCCCAAGGTCACGCTGGTGAGCTATTGCTCCGGGGTGAAGGCGAAGGCCGGCGCCAATGGTATGCCGCAGACGGTGGCGATGATGAACGACCCGGCGCAGGCGCTGGGCGAGCAGTTCTGCCAGGTCTCGGCCGCGGCGAAGGAGGAGGGCGAGACCCTCGCCAAGGGGATCCAGGGCTTCACCCCGCCGCAGATCGCGGATCAGTGCCGTGGCTTCGGCGCCGCGCTGAAGGATCAGGTCGCGCTGATCGGCACCACGCCGCGTGACGACATGATCGCCTCGATCCAGGGCTGGATCGCGCAATCGGGCATGCCCGAGGATCAGCTCGTCGGCACTGCGAAGGTCTGCCTCGGCATGGGCTACGGCACGGATGAGCCGGAGGTCGCGCTGGCCTCGGCGCTGGTGCTCTCGGGCACCGGCAACATGGTCTATGCCGAGCTGATCGGCCACCATCTCGTTTCCGGTGTCGGCATCGACAAGCATGCCGATCTGGCGCTCGACTGGTATGACCTCGCGGGCAATGCGCTCTCGATCGGTCAGACCCCGGTGTTCCTGCCCGATCAGCCCGATCGCGCGGCGCTGATCCACAAGGCGGCGATGGCGCTCAACGGCCGCGCCGAGGCGACGCCGATGCTGCCGGTGCCGGTGGCCGCCGCGCCGAGCACCAGCGCGGGTGCCGCGCCCGGCGGGCTCGTCGGTTTTGCCGGCGCCGCGGCGAACCTGATCGCCACCGGCGCGGCGAAGATCCCGACGCCGGTCGCGACCAGCGCGCCCTGACCGGGGCGCTCCGGGCAAGACGAAAGGGGGGCGCCGAAGGGCGCCCCCGACTTTTTTCACGAGAAAATCGTTTCTTGCGAAAATGGGGCTTTTCATTCCCCGCGGGCTCCGCTAAATGCCCCTTCACCAAGCCAGAGCGTGCGGTTGTGGCGGAATTGGTAGACGCGCAGCGTTGAGGTCGCTGTGGGGTAACTCCCGTGAAAGTTCGAGTCTTTTCAACCGCACCACTGGCCTGATGGCCGCAAGCCCGGACCTCGGTCCGGGCTTCGTCATTTTCCGGGCCGGCTTTGGAACTCCGCGCAATTCTTTGAAAATGCAGCGGATCTTCCGGCCCCGATTAACCCTGTATCAGCAATTCACGCCGAGACTTGCCCACGGGTGACTCTGTACTTGGGCAGGTCCAAGGGGGCATTGGTCTTGGCGACCTATGTGTTCAACGGCTATTACGGTGGGGATTTCCTCATCGAGGGGGGCGGCAACGTCCTCAATGTCGGATCGCGCTTCATGCTCGACCCGACATGGGACGTGTCCACCGATGTCCGCAGCTTCACCTTCACCGATGACGACGGCAACATCGCTGGCGACAACTTCGCCGACGAGCACGGCAACGACTCGAACCAGTACCTCACCGTCCACGATGCGAGCGGCAACGTCATCGCTTCGGGCCAGGCCTATCTGGAAAGCGCGGCGGTCTTCACCGCGCCCGACGGTTCGACGATCACGATGTATATCGTCGAGATCAACGGCGCCGTCGTCGGCGAGATCACCTCGGCGCCGCTGCAGCCCGGTGTCACCTATCAGGTCAGCTCGATCCCCGACGTCACGACGGGGCCGACCTATACCTCGATTTCCTCGACGACCTACGACCCCGATCTCGCAAACAACATCGAGGGCGGCACGCTGAACGACTCGCTCTATGGCGGGGCGGGCGACGACACGATCGCGGGCGGGGCGGGCGCCGACACGATCGACGGCGGCACCGGCAACGACACGATCTATTTCGGCACCGGCGGCGACCTCGTGCATGGCGGTGACGGCAATGACGTGATCGACGATTACGCGGGCTCCACCGGCTATGTCTACAACGACACGATCTATGGCGACGCCGGCAACGACACGATCTGGGCGGGCGCCGGCAACGACTGGGTCGACGGCGGCGCCGACAACGATCTCGTCTATGGCGAGGATGGCGACGACACGATCTACGGCGGCACCGGCAACGACACGCTCTATGGCGAGGCCGGAAACGATCAGCTGCACGGCGGGGACGGCGCCGACTATCTTTCCGGCGGTCTCGGCAACGACACGCTTTATGGCGACGCGGGGCGGGACACGCTCACCGGCGGCGCCGGCAATGACGTGCTCTATGGCGGCGCCGACGAGGACGTCTTCACCTTCTATGACGGGTTCGGCAGCGACACGGTCTGGGGCGACAGTCTCGCCGGCACCACCTCCGACACCGACACGCTCGATTTCTCGGCGCTGAGCTCCGCGGTCAACGTCACTTTCACCGGTTCGGAGGATGGCGGCGCGACGAACGGTGCCAATACCGTCAGCTTCGACAATATCGAGGCGGTGGTGGGCACCGGCTATGCCGACCGGATCGACGCGACGCTCGACGCCAGCGGGCTGAGCCTGAGCGGCGGGGGCGGGGACGACACCATCCTCGGTGGCGCCGGCGCCGATACGATCAGCGGCGGCAGCGGCAATGACACGATCAGCGGCGGCGCGGGGGCCGATGTGATCGACGGCGGTGCCGGCAACGACACGATCGACGGCGGCACCGGGGCCGACACGATCACCGGCGGCACCGGCAACGACAGCATCCTCGGCGGCGCCGACGCCGACGTGATCCGCATCGCCGAGGGCGACGGCACCGACACCATCTTCGGCGGCGAGACCGGCACCGATTCCGACACGCTGGAATTCACCGGCTCGGGTGTGCAGGTCACGATGACCGGGCCGGAAAGCGGCAGCTGGACGATGACCGGAAGCACCGGCAGCTTCAGCGAGATCGAGGCGGTCAGCGGCACCGCCGGCGCCGACACGCTCGACGCCTCGGCGGTGAGCGGAGGCGGGGTGAACTTCTCGGGCGGGGCCGGGGACGATTCCCTCCTCGGCGGCAGCGGCGCCGACACGCTTTCGGGGGGCGACGGCGCCGACACGCTGCGCGGCGGCGCGGGCAACGACACGATCAGCGGCGACGCCGGGGCGGACCTGCTGCAGGGCGGCAGCGGCAACGACGTGCTGAGCGGCGGCAGCGGCGCCGACGTCTTCGATTTCGACGACGGCTCCGGCGCCGATACCGTCACCGATTTCGACATGACGGTGATCGGCGGGCTGACCACCGATCAGCTCGACGTCAGCGACCTGCACGACGGCACCGGCAACCCGGTCAACGCCTGGGACGTCACCGTCACCGACGACGGTTCGGGCAATGCGGTGCTGACCTTCCCGGGCGGGGAGAGCGTGACGCTGCTCGGCGTTTCCGCCACCAGCGTGAACTCCGCCCCCGTGCTCCATTCGATGGGCATCCCCTGCATCGTCGCGGGCACCCCGATCGCCACGCCGCAGGGCCCGGTGGCGATCGAGCGGCTTTGCCCCGGCGATCTCGTCCTCACCCGCGACGGCGCGCCCTTGCCGGTGCTCTGGGCGGGGCAGCGGCGGGTGAGCGCGGCGCAGATGCGCGCCGAGCCGCGGCTCCTGCCGGTCGAGATCGCGGCCGGGGCCTTCGGCAATGCCGCACCGGTGCGGTTTTCGCGCCAGCACGGGCTTTACATGCCCGAGGGGGCGGGCGGGGCGCTCGCCCGCGCCGGGCATCTGGCGCAAAGCGGCTGGGGCGGCGCGCGGCTCCTGCGCGGCCTCGCCCGGCCGGGCGGCGACGCGGTCACTTACTGCCACCTCCTGCTCGAACGTCACGCGCTGATCGCGGCCGGGGGGATCTGGGTGGAGAGCTTCTGGCCCGGTCCCTTCGGCTTCGCCGCGCTCTCGGTGACGTCGCGGCAGGCATTGATTCGCAGCCTTCCGGCGCTAGTGCCGGGGGTGTTCGGGCTGGCGCCGGTCGAAAATGCCTATTCCTTGCGCATCCGCCCGTTCTTGCCGCGCTGCAAAATCCATCGTTCTGCATGTGCACAATGGTCGCGCCTTGCACGCACAATGACGTTTTTTGACGGTTTTGTAACGTGAGCCTCCTCGCTGCGCGGGCACTTTCGCGCTTCGGGAATTGACGGTTGAAATCCTGAAAATCCCCTGTTTTAGTTCGGGCCACGGGAGCTAACGAACCAGAATAACCACGGGGAGCCCGAGTTTGACTGCCACCGATACCGGCGACGGATTCGTCGTTTTTGAACATGTCCAGAAAAGCTATGACGGCGAGACCTTGGTTGTTAAGGATCTCAACCTGTCGATCGGCAAGGGCGAGTTTCTCACCATGCTCGGCCCCTCGGGCTCGGGCAAGACCACCTGCCTGATGATGCTTGCCGGCTTCGAAACCGCCACGCACGGCAAGATCCTGCTGGGCGGCACCAACATCAACGAAATGCCGCCCCACAAGCGCGGCATCGGCATGGTGTTCCAGAATTACGCGCTGTTCCCGCATATGTCGGTCGCCGAGAACCTCGCCTTCCCGCTCGAGGTCCGCAAGTTGGGCAAGGCGGAGCGCGAGGAAAAGGTGATGCGCACGCTCGACAGGGTGCAGATGGGCAAGTTCGCCCATCGCCGGCCGGCGCAGATGTCGGGCGGCCAGCAGCAGCGCATCGCGCTCGCCCGTGCGCTGGTCTTCGACCCCGAACTCGTGCTGATGGACGAACCGCTCGGCGCGCTCGACAAGCAGCTGCGTGAGCATATGCAGTTCGAGATCAAGGAGCTGCACAACCGCCTCGGCATCACCGTCGTCTACGTCACCCACGACCAGGGCGAGGCGCTGACGATGTCGGACCGCGTCGCGGTGTTCAACGACGGCCGGATCCAGCAGCTCGCGCCGCCTGACGAACTTTACGAGCGGCCGAAGAACAGCTTCGTCGCCCAGTTCATCGGCGAGAACAACAAGCTGCCCGGCACCGTCGAGAGCTACGACAACGAGAAATGTACCGTGCGGCTGCAGACCGGCGAGCTGATCGACGCGACCCCGGTCAACATCCGCCACGTCGGGCAGGAGACGCTCGTCTCGATCCGCCCCGAACGTGTCGAGTTCAAATCCGAGATGATGCCCGAGGGCGCCCATATGATCGAGGCCGAGGTGCTCGAGGTGATCTACATGGGCGACATCTTCCGCACGCGGATGCGGGTTGCCGGCACCGAGGATTTCGTGATGAAATCGCGCAATACCATCGGCCAGACCAAGCTTGTCCCCGGCGAAAAGCTGAAGATCGGCTGGCACCCGGCCGATGCGCGCGCTCTCGATCCGATGTGACGCGCCCCAAGCTTCCGTCCGGCGGGCTCCGCCGGACGCGCCACGAGGTGGCACCCCCGCCGCGCAGCGGCCAAACGAAGCCGCCAAGCGGCCAATCAGACGCAAGTCGAAGAACCAACACGGGAGTGTATCCATGAAGAAACTGCTGATCGCCACGACGGCGCTCGTCGCCACCGGCCTTGCCGCGCAGGCGCAGGAGCTCAACATCGTCTCCTGGGGCGGCGCCTATACCGTTTCCCAGGTCGAGGCCTATCACAAGCCCTTCACCGAGATGACCGGCATCAAGATCAACTCGATCGACGCCGACAATCCGGCGGCCCCGGTGAAGGCGCAGGCCGAGGCCGGCAACGTCTCGATCGACCTCTCCGACGTCGAGCTCTCCGACGCGATCCGCATGTGCGACGAGGGCCTGCTCGAGCCGATCGACCCGGCGATCCTGCCGCCCGCGCCCGATGGCACCCCGGCGACCGAGGACTTCGTCCCGGGCGCGATCCAGGATTGCGCCGTCGCGAACATCGTCTGGGGCACCGTGATCGCCTATGACAAGACGAAGTTCACCGGCGACGAGCCCTCGACCCTCGCCGACTTCTTCGACACCACGAAATACCCGGGCAAGCGCGGCCTGCTGAAGACCGCCAAGCGCACGATGGAAATGGCGCTCGTCGCCGATGGCGTCGCGCCCGACCAGGTCTATGAGGTGCTCGGCACCGACGAGGGCGTCGCGCGCGCCTTCGCCAAGCTCGACACCATCAAGAAGGACATCGTCTGGTGGGAAGCCGGCGCGCAGCCGCCGCAGCTCCTCGCCGATGGCGAAGTCTCGATGACCACCGGCTACAACGGCCGCTTCTTCGCCGCCGAAGTGGGTGAGGGCAAGCCCTTCGGCACGATCTGGGACGGCGAATACATGGACTACGACCTCTGGGTGATCCCGAAGGGCGCGCCGCATCTGGAAGACGCGATGAAGTTCCTCGCCTTCTCGACCGACACCCAGCGCCTCGCCGACCAGGCGAAATACATCGCCTACGGCCCGGCCCGGAAATCGTCGAACGCGCTGATCGGCATGTACAAGGACGGCAAGACCGAAATGGCCCCCTACATGCCGACCAACCCGGAGAACATGAAGAACCCGATCTGGACCGACCCGACCTTCTGGGCGGACCACGACGCGGAACTCGCCGAGAAGTTCAACGCCTGGCTGGCGAGCTGATCTCCTGATCCGGAGGGCGGGGATACCCCCGTCCTCTTTCCGACCGCCGCGGCTCTCCGCGGCGGGCTCTCCCTGTATGCCCTAGGGGAACCGAATGACCGACGCGACCTCCCAGTTGATCACCACCGCCGACGGCAAGCCGCTCAAGGCCGCACTCGCCGCCTCCCTTGCCGTCCGCCGCCGCCGTGCCCTGATGCTCGTCGCGCCGCTCTTTCTGTTCATCCTGATCTCCTTCATCGTGCCGATCGGGCAGATGTTGTTCCAGTCGATCTACAACGACACCTTCTCGAAGAATGCGCCGAACCTCGTCGCCTGGTTCGACAGCCATCCGAAGGGCTCGGAGATCGACGAGAGCGCCTATGCCGCGCTCGCCGCCGATCTCGCGCAGATGAAGAAGGACCGCACCGCCGGCGAGGCGGGCACCCGGATCAACTATGACGTCTCCGGCACCCGCTCGCTGTTCACCGGCACCGCGCGCGGCGCCGACAAGTTCCAGCCGCCCTTCAAGGAGGCGATCCTCAAGGCCGAGAAGAAATGGGACGATCCCATCATCTGGCGCGCGATGCGCTCGGCCTCCTCGCCCTGGACGATCGACTTCTACCTCGCCGCGAATGACCTGACGCGCGACGCGCAGGGCCATATCACCGGTGTCGCCGAGGGGCAGGCGATCTACAAGAAGCTGATGTGGCGCACCGTCGCGCTCTCGCTCGAGATCACCGCGATCTGCCTGCTGCTCGGCTTCCCGATCGCGCATCTTCTGGCCACGCTGCCGATGCGCAAGGCGATGCTGCTGATGATCCTCGTGCTCTTGCCGTTCTGGACCTCGCTTCTGGTGCGCACCACCGCCTGGATGGTGCTGTTGCAAAGTCAGGGCGTGCTGAACGACCTGCTCGTCTGGCTGCATATCATCGGCGAGGATGGCCGGATCCAGATGATGTACAACAAGACCGGCACGATCGTGGCGATGACCCATATCCTGCTGCCCTTCACCATCCTGCCGCTCTATTCGGTGATGAAGACGATCCCGCCCTCCTATGTCCGCGCGGCGCGCTCGCTCGGCGCCACCTCCTGGACGGCGTTCCGCCGGGTCTACCTGCCGCAGACGCTGCCGGGGATCGGGGCAGGGGGGCTTCTCGTCTTCATCCTGGCGATGGGCTACTACATCACCCCCGCCCTCGTCGGCGGCGCCGATGGGCAGATGATTTCCAACATGATCGCGATGCACATGCAGAAGACGCTGAACTGGTCGCTTGCCGCCGCGCTCGCCGCGGAGCTGCTGGCGCTCGTTCTGATCTTCTTCTGGATCTACGACAAGCTCGTCGGCATCGACAAGATGAAGCTCGGCTGAGGAGAAGATACCGATGGCCCTTCCCGTCTACGCAAGCCCGCTCGAACGCGCCTGGCATTACACCTATCTCGTGATCTGCGCGCTGATCTTCATCTTCCTGATCGCGCCGATCATCATCGTGATCCCGCTGAGCTTCAACGCCGAGCCCTATTTCACCTTCACCGAGAAGATGCTGCATTTCGATCCCGCGGGCTATTCGATGCGCTGGTATGACAAGCTCATCACCTTCGGCATGCAGGGCCCCGACAACGAACGCGGCCCGGCCTTCTGGACGGATTTCTGGGAAAACGCGACCTGGATGCGGGCGGCGAAGAACTCGGTGATCATCGGCGTCTTCGCGACCCTGCTGTCGAGCGCGCTCGGCACCGTCGCGGCGCTCGGCCTGACCCGGCCGGAGATGCCCTTCCGCAAGCAGATCATGGCGGTGCTGATCTCGCCGATGATCGTGCCGATCATCATCTCGGCGACCGGCATGTTCTTCTTCTACTCCGGCAAGTGGCTGCCGGTCGTGAGCCTGACCGATGGGCTGCATTTCGAATGGGGGCGGCTTGCGGGCACCTATGCGGGCATCATCCTCGCCCATGCCGCACTCGGCATCCCCTTCGTGATCATCACCGTGACCGCGACGCTCTACGGCTTCGACCAGTCGCTGGTGCGCGCCGCCGCCTCGCTCGGCGCCAACCCGCGCACCGCCTTCTTCCGGGTGGTGATGCCGCTGATCATGCCGGGCGTGGTTTCGGGCGGGCTCTTCGCCTTCGTCACCTCCTTTGACGAGGTGGTCGCCGTGCTCTTCATCGCGAACCACGACCAGCAGACGATCCCGCGGCAGATGTGGAACGGCATCCGCGAGCAGATCTCGCCCGCGATCCTCGCGGTGGCGACGATCCTCGTGGTGATCTCGATCGCGCTCCTGACCACGGTCGAACTGCTGCGCCGCCGCTCGGAGCGGCTGCGGGGCCTCTCGCCGCGCTGAGCGCCTCGCGACATGGAAACCGGGGAAGGGGGGCGCTGCCCCCCTTTTTCGTCTGCGACGAAACCCCCCGAGGTATTTCGGGCAAGATGAAGGGGAGGGCTTTCATCTTGCCGAAAATACCTCGGGGGGGGGGCGAAGCCGGGGGGCAGCGCCCCCCTCCGCCGGTGCCTGCCGCCTTACGGCAGGATCGCGAGCCAGCCCCAGATCGTCAGGATCGAGAGGCCGGTGGCGACAAGCACGCTCGAGGCGGCGACGCGCTTTGCCGCGCCATACATATTGGCGAAGATATAGGCGTTGACGCCGGGCGCCATCGCCGCCGTCATCACCGCTGAGCGCAGCCCCGCCGCCGAGAGGCCGAAGACCCAGTGGCCGAGCGCATAGGCGACGCCCGGATGCACGATCAGCGAGAGCACGGTGACCATCGCGATCGCGCGGCTGTCGCCCTCGGGCTTGTAGCGGTGCAGCACGCCGCCCAGACCGAAGAGCGCGGCGGGCAGCGCCGCCCCCGCGACCATGTTCATCGCCGCCCAGACCGGCTCGGGCAGATCATGGCCGGTGACGTTCACCCCCGCCTTGATCGCGAAACCGCAGAGGATCCCGATCACCATCGGCGTGCGCAGCACCCCCTTGAGCGCATTGATCCCCACCGCGCCAAGCCCGGCGCCGCGGTTGCGCGCGGCCTCCATCGTCAGGATGCCGATGGTGAACAAGAGGGGCGAATGGATCGAGATGATCGCGAAATTGCCGGCAAGCGCCTCATGGCCATAGGCGCGCTCGGTGATCGGGATGCCGAGCAGCAGCGAATTCGAGAAGAGGCAGCAGAACCCGATCGCCGCCGCATCGACCGGCGAACGGTCGAGCCAGAGCCGCGAAAGCGCGATGCCGATCGCGAAGGCGAGGATCGCGCCGGTGTAGAACGACACCATCAGCCCGAGGTCATAGGAGGCGCCGAGGTCGAGCTTTGCAATCGAGCGCGCAAGCAGCACCGGCACCGCGAAGGTCTGGGCGAAGCGCATCAGCCCTTCGACCGCGCCATCGGTGAAAAGGCCGCGCCAGGTCGCAAGATAGCCGAAACCCATCACCAGAAAGACGGGCAGGATGACGTCGATCAGCGCGCTCATGGCGCGGGCAGCTCGATCACCATCCCGTCGAAAGCGGCGTGGATATGGTCGGGCGTCTCGGCCTCGACCACGTCATGGTCGAGGTCGATGTGCAGGTTCGTCAGCACCGCCGATTTCGCGCCCACCTTCGCCACCCAGTCGAGCGCGGTGGCGAGGTTGAAATGTGTCGGATGCGGCGTGCGGCGCAGCGCGTCGATCACCCAGCAGTCGAGCCCCTCGAGGCAGGCGGTGGCGGCCTCGGGGATCGTCGAGACGTCGGGCAGATAGGCGAGCCCGCCGATCCGGAAGCCGAGCGCGTCGATATTGCCATGCTCGACCTTGAACGGGCGGAAGGGGATCGCGCCGCCCGCGCCCGAAATCTCGAACGGCCCATGGATCGAGCGCAGATCGCAGATCGGGGGGTAGTTGCTGTCCGGCGGCTGCACGAAGGCATAGCCGAAGCGGCTCAGCAGCGCCTCGGTGGTGTCGCCGTCGGCCCAGACCGGCAGCCGCGCGCGCATGTTGAAGGTGATCTGGCGCAGATCGTCGAGCCCGTGGACGTGATCGGCGTGGCTATGGGTGTAGACCACGGCATCGAGCGCGCCGACGCCCGCGCGCAAGAGCTGCTCGCGCATGTCGGGCGAAGTGTCGATCAGCACGCGCGTCGTGCCGCCCGCACCCACCCGCTCGACCAGCATCGAACAGCGGGTGCGGCGGTTCTTCGGATTGTTCGGGTCGCAATCGCCCCAGTGGCCCCCGATACGCGGCACGCCGCCCGAGGAGCCGCAGCCGAGAATGGTGAAGCGCAGCGTCATTTCGCGCCTCCTGCTTTCCAGAACAGCCGGTCGAAATTCGCCGTGGTCGCGGCGGCGAAATCCGCGAGCGAAAGGCCGAAGACCTCGGCCCCGACCTTTGCCGTGAGCGCGGTATAGGCCGGCTCGTTGCGGCGCCCGCGATGGGGCGGCGGGGCGAGATAGGGGCTGTCGGTCTCGACGAGAATCCGGTCGAGCGGCGCGCGCGAGAAGATCTCGCGGATCTCCCCCGATTTCGGGAAGGTCGCGACGCCCGACATCGAGAGGTAGAAGCCGAGATCGATCGCGGTGCGCGCGAGCGCCTCGCCCGAGGAGAAGCAATGCATCACGCAGGAGTAGGGCCGCGCCTTCATCCCCTCGGTCAGGATCGCGGCCATGTCGTCATCGGCCTCGCGCGAGTGGATGATGAGCGGCAGGCCGGTCTCCTGCGCGGCCTCGATATGAAGGCGCAGCGAGACCTTCTGGATCTCGGCGCTTTCGGCCGTGTAGTGGTAGTCGAGCCCGGTCTCGCCCAGCCCCACGAATTTCGGATGCTTGGCCAGCGCGACCAGCTCCTCGACGGTGACGAGCGGTTCCTCATGGGCCGACATCGGATGCGTGCCGGCGGCGTAATAGACGCAATCGAAGCGCTCGGCGATCGCACGCACCGCGGGCTCGGACCGCAGCCGGGTGCAGATCGTGACCATCCGCGTCACCCCCGCCGCCTGCGCGCGCGCGACGACCTCGGGCAGTTCCTCGGCGAAATCGGGGAAATCGAGATGGCAATGGCTGTCGACGATCTGGGGGAGAAATTCGGTCACGGGACGTCCTCTGGCCGTCATGCGGCCGCGGTGATTGCCAGAAACATATCCATGACGAGCGCGGCGGGGTCAAGGTTGACCGCCTTGCCGTGGCGGGCGCGCGCGCCGAGTTCCTGATGCAATGCCGCCCATTTGAGCGCGGCGGCGCCGTCGGGGGCAAGCCGCGCGAGCGCCTCGGCCTCGCCGGGTGCGCCCTCGGGCTGCGGCGGGCCGGACAGCCCCGCACGCGCGAGCCGGGCGAGGAAAAGCTCGATCAGCCCGATCAGCAGGTCATAGCGCGGCTCGTTCGCCTTGCCGGTGATGCTCTCGGCGAGCGCCAGCGCCCGGACGCGGTCGAGCCGGGGCAGGGAGCCCATCAGCGCGGTGAGTTTTTCGTAGCTCGCCAGCCCGTCGAGGTTGATGAGCCGGATCGCCTCGCCCACCGATCCCGCGGCGAGGGCGGAGAGCGCGAGCGCCTCCTCGCCCACCTCGGCGCCGGCCTGGATCAGCGCGCGCGCCATCTCTTCGGGGGCGAGCGTCGCCAGCCGCAGCTCGCGGCAGCGCGAGCGGATCGTCGGCAAAAGCCGCGCCGGCTGATGTGCGATCAGCAGGAAGGTGACGCCCGCGGGGGGCTCCTCCAGCAGCTTCAGAAGCGCGTTGGCGCCCGCGGTGGCCAGCTCGTCGGCGGCATCGACGATGACGACGCGCCGCCCGCCCTCCGCCGCGCTGAGCTGCAGGAAGTTCTTCAGCTTGCGCACCTCGTCGACGCGGATGTCCTGCGAAAGCGCCGATTCCGTCGCGTTCAGCCCGCGTTTGAGGTGGAAAAGCCGCGGCTCCGATCCGGCATGGATGCGCCGGCTCACCGGATGCTCGGGGTCGCTCGCAAGGCTTGCCGGCGGCTCGGGCGCGCCGAAAAGCCCGCCGCCGCCGTCTTCCGGCTGGGTCAGCAGAAAGCGCGCGATGCGCCAGGCGAGCGTCGCCTTGCCGACGCCGCGCGGGCCGGTCAGCATCCAGCCGTGGTGCATCCGCCCGGAGTTGAACGCGTCGAGAAAGGCGTGTTCCGCGCGCTCCTGCCCGAAGATCTCGGCGGCCTCGCGCGGGTGGGGGGCACCCTCGACCTGCGTCGGATCGGGGAAGTCGAGCTCCTTGCTCATCGCGCCGCAAGCGCCGCCTGCGCGCGCGCGAGGATATCGCGCGCGACGTCCTCGGGGGCGCGGGCGCCGTCGATCACCACGAACCGCGCGGGGTATTCGCGGGCCAGGCCGAGGAACCCCTCGCGCATCCGCTCCTGCAGCTCGAGGCCCATGTCCTCGAACCGCTCCTCGTGGCCGCGCCGGCCCTTGGCGCGGTAAAGCCCGACCTCGGGCTCGATGTCGATCAGGAAGGTGAGGTCCGGCTCGCGCCCGATCATCAGCCGGTGCAACTCGTCGACGAGGGCGCGCAGCCCCTCGCGGCGCATGCCCTGATACATCCGCGTCGAATCCGCGAAACGGTCGCAGACGACGATCTTGCCCGCGGTGAGCGCCGGGTCGATCGTGCGCTCGAGGTGATCGCGCCGCGCCGCGGTGAAAAGCAGGATCTCGCTTTCGGGCGACCAGCGCTCGGGATCGCCCTGCAGTACGAGGGCACGGATCTCCTCCGCGCCGGGCGAACCGCCCGGCTCGCGCGTCGCCACCACCTCATGGCCGGCCGCGGAGAGCGCCTCCGCCAGCATCCGCGCCTGCGTGGACTTGCCCGATCCGTCGATGCCCTCGAAGCTGATGAACATCTTCCCTCAGCTGTTCGTCGCCATCTGCGCCGCGCGCGACGTGAGCCGCCCGAGCGCCGTTTTCACCCGCACGAGAAAGCCGCCCGCGGGCACGTCCGCCTCGGCGACGAGCGGCACTTTCGTCGGTTCGTCGACGCCCGGAATGGTGATCACGAGGTCGCCGAGCTTGTCGCCCGCCTTCACCGGGGCCGAGACCGGGCCGGTGAAGACCGCCTCCGCCTTGATGCCGTTCTGCGCCGAAGCGGGGATCAGCAGCTTCACGTCCTCCGCCGGCACGAGCCCGACCGAGCCTTCGGCGCCCAGCCAGACCGGCGCCTGCGCGAGCCGCGTGCCCTTCGGCGCGACCGTCTTCAGCACGAATTGCCGGAACGCCCAGTTCGCGATCGATTCCGCCTCCTGCGCGCGCTCGGTGTCGGAATTCATCCCCGAGATCACGAAGACCACGCGCCGGTCGCCCATCACCGCCGAACCGACGAGGCCGAAACCGGCCTCCTCGGTGTGCCCGGTCTTGAGCCCGTCGGCATGCCAGTCGGCCGCCGCGATCTTCAGAAGCGGGTTGCGGTTGTGCGAATTCGCCGGGGCGCGATCCTTGTAATTGTACTGGGTTTCGGAGAACAGCGGGTAATATTCGGGGAAGGTGGTGATCAGATGCACCGCCAGAATGCCGAGGTCATGCATCGACATCCGCTGCTCGGGATGCGGCCAGCCCGAGGCATTGGCAAAGCTCGAGTCGTTCATGCCGAGCTGACGCGCGCGCTCCGTCATCAGCTTGGCGAAGGCCTCCTCGGAGCCCGCCAGCCCCTCGGCCACCGCGACGCAGGCGTCATTGCCCGAGTTGATCGCGATGCCCTGCATCAGCTCGCGCACCGAGGGCCGGTCCATCTCGTTGAGGAACATCGTCGAGCCGCCCATCGACTTCGCCTTGGTCGAGACCGGGAAGGTGGTGTCGAGGGTGACACGGTTGTCGCGCAGCGCTTCGAACAGCAGATCGAGCGTCATCAGCTTCGACATCGAGGCCGGCGGCAGCGGCACGTCGGCGTTCTTCTCGAGCAGCACCGTCTTCGTCGTCATGTCGTAGACCCAGGCCGAGGAGGCGCGGGTCTCGAAGGCGCGCGCGGGGGCCGCGGCGATCAGCGCAAGACAGAGAAGGGCGAGAAGACGGTTCGCAAACATCGGCTGCAGTGGTCCTTATTTCGAGACGGCATAGGCGTCGGAATAGCCCAGGCCCTTGATTTTCTTCAGAAGTACGTCGCGATCCGCGGTGCCGGAGGCCGGCCCTGCAAGCACCCGCCAGAAGGTCTTGCCCTGGCTCTGCTCGGTGCGGATCGTGGCGGCGACGCCGGCCTTCGCCATCTGGTCGGAGGCGCGCTTGGCATTGGCCTCGACCGAGAAGATGCCAAGCTGGACATACATCTTGCCCGCGGGCGCCTTGGTCGCGGCGGGTTTGGCGGCGGCGGGCGCGGGCGCCGGTTTCGCCGTGGCGGGCTTCGCCTCGGCGGCGGCGATCGCGGCCTTGGCATTGGCGGCGATCTCGCCGCTGGTGGCCTTGCCCTGGCCGGGCTTGCCGCCCTCGGCGCTGACCGGGCCGGTCGTCTTCGCGCCCTTCGCGGGTTTCGCGCCGTCGATCGGCTGCGCGGCGATCGCCTCGGGCGCCGCGATCACCGGGTCGGTGACGAGCGGCGCGGCGGTTTCCGCCGGTGCCTCCTCGCGGCGCAGCGCCACCACCGAAAGCTTCACCGGCGCGCCGGCGAGCATGCCAAGCGCCGTCGCGGCATCGGAGGAGACCTGCAGCTTCGGCCCGGGGTTGTCGCGTTCGCGCCGGAACAGCGCGCCGATCACGAATTTGCCGTTCGCGGGGTTGCGGATGATGACCCGCTCCGGGTCTTTCACCGTCGGATGGGCGACCCAGACGCCGCCGAGCGAGGGCCGGCCATCCCAGAGCCCTTCCTCGTCGACGGAAAAGACCGAGGGCGCCTCGACGTCGCGCTCGACGAGCCGGGCGGAGGTCGCCTCGGGCGCGGGGGCTGCGGTGGCGCCATCGGCGGCGGCGGCATCGGCCGCCACGGCATCGCCTTTCGGTGCGCCCTTGAGGAAGCCGAGGGGCTGCGTGCCCTCCTGGCATGCCGCGAGCGCGACCGCCGCACCGATCATCAGCAGGTGTCTCGTCACCTTCTGCTTGCCCATCTTGCCCCTCTTCCGCGCGGGGTGGATCCCCGCGTCACCCGCTTCCCGATTGCATCGGCCCTGCCCGGGCGCCTGGCGCCGCAGCCGACATTCGCGCGAACTCTAGCGGTTTCGGCGTTGCAAGGAAAGCATGGCGGCGCCGGCTGGGCGGAAATCGGAGCCTGCCGGCTTTCAGAATCGCGTGAACCTGTCTAACCGGGGCAGGGCAGTGGGGCCGGGTGGTTTGAGGCTCCGGTCTTGAAAGCAGATGCGGATGAGTGGCCGAGTGGTTTAAGGCACTGGTCTTGAAAACCAGCGAACCGAAAGGTTCCGTGGGTTCGAATCCCACCTCATCCGCCAATAGTTGCAATGAGTTGGGGCCGTTCACCTTCCCCCGGCGTCGTCGCCGAGGTCGCGGGGCTCATTGGGCCGCCATGAAAACTCGGCGGGTTGACCGGTTCGGAGAGCGACGACGAGGGGCCGAAGCGTCGGGGCACGTGACGGCTCTGGTTCGCGCCCGTTCATGACGCCCGTTCCGGGATGTTGGAAATTCGGTCGTGAATTCCGCTCTTGCGGCCCCTCGGGGCATCAGGCGTCTCGGATGCCCTTTTCGCCGACGCTCCGCTGAGGGTGGATCGCAGCTTGCGTCCGGGGCCGGGTTTCGGGGATCGCCCCGCCGTTGACACGCTTGGCGCTAGGGCTAGGCAGACGCGGCGTCGAGTTGTGAACGGTCAAAAACAAGAGACTTTCTGGGAACAGGTGAGAATAGGCGGGAAGTGCCGAAAAAATATGGAAATACAGAGAGCTAGATCAAAAATAACGCGTCGAAACATGGAAAACATGAGACTTTAAAAGTCAAAAAAACCTAAAAATTAGTGATCTTCTAACGATAGGACACGAAACACAAAAAATAATGAAAAGTAACATAAAAACAATGAATTAGACGAATAACGCCCAAAGAAAAAGCATGTGGAACTCGGAACACAACATCAAAACCATGGGAGCATGTTCAAAGTTATTATTATTCAATAACTTAGCGTTAGATCACCTAGTTTATCGGAAAAAGCGAAAATTAGTCATGCCATGCATGTACTGCATATCTCATGATGAATGATCACCATCACAATGCACAGCATACCAGCGATAGCGATCAGATCACCATGCCACCGCCGCGCCGGTCACGTCAGCTTGCACCGCCCGCATCCATGTAGCCATCTCCGCGATCTCTGCCGGGCATCCGATCCAGTTGCGCCCCCCTCAGATGCGCGCCGCGAGCCAGGCGCGGATCACGGCCTTGTCGGCATCGCTCGGGATGGTCGCGGTTTCGATCAGCCCGTAGAACCGCCCGCCAAAATACGAAAGCGGCGTCCCCACGTTGTTCATCGCGCCGAGAAAGGCCGCCTGCCCCGGCGTGGTCAGGCCCGATTGCGCCAGCGACTTGGAGGCGGGCTCGTTGGTCCACATGGTGACCGTCGTGCCGTCGTGGGACAGATAGACGATACGGTCGAGACCGGTGAGCGCCGCGCCGACGGTATTGCCGTAGTTCGAGGCCGTGCCGACGCCCACCCCGAAAGCGTTGCCCACCCCCACGCCCACCACGGAGCGCACATTGGTGGAACTGCGCCCGCCGTAGAACACCGCCGCATCGCCGGAGGTATAGCGCACCGCCAGATGGAGCGAGCGCACCGCCCCGTGCACGACGCCCCCCGAAAGGTAGTCGTCGACCCCGTCGAAGGTGATCCAGTGCCGGGTGCCGTCGGTGTGGTAGATCGGCCGGGAGGCCGCGGCAGACTGAACGAGGTGATGCCCGTTGCCGCTCTTGTCGCGCATGGATCCGACGGCCTGCCCGTCCGCCGTGACCGGAATGGTCATGGCGGCATCCTGGAACAGCGTCGCGAGATCCGACGGGTCGTAGAAAGCGGCCGGCGACAGGGAGGCGACCGTCCGCTGTCTCCGCGGCATGAAGCCACCGAAGATCTGCAGATCACGCATGGCTCACCGAGACACCGGCGCCAGCCGAAGAGTAGACCCAGAGATGAGCCGTCGTCGTGATCGCGCCAGGAAAAAGCTCGGAAAGATCACGATCAGCACCCCATCCCTCGCCGCGTGCCAGTTGCATCTCACCATGTGACCCAATGTCCTCGGACGTCGGAGCTGTTGCGTCTGGGGTGGCCATGACGAGCACATCATAAGGGCCACAATTCTGGATGCGCAGCGCGCTTACCAGTGATTGTGTCACCATGGTCCACGTCCTGCGCGGGATGTCGATCGTCGCTTGATAACCCATGATTATGCTCCTTGATGATCAGATGCCGCGGCGCCACGGCACCCATGCTGCGCCGTCGAAGACGAATTCTGCCAGCCCCGTCGAACTGTCCAGCGTGATCAGGTTTGTGGTGACGGTAGCGTCGTAAATGTCCCAGCTGTAAGTGCCCACGCCGGCGCCGCAGCGCAGCGACATGATGTCACCTGCCACTGCCCCGCTCGAAGAAAGCAAGCAGTTGCGATTGGCAGTCAAGGTGCCGTCGAGGAGCACATAGGAGCCGTCGAGATACGAGAGCGTAAAGCTCGCATCTCCTGGGAGCGACCTGATCCCACGCGCCGGACCGCGACGCGGCGTCCAGTCGATGACCCAGCGGTTGTACTGATAGAATACTCGCCCGCGCCCCTGCCCGGAAATGGTCAGGCCAACGCTTCCAACGACGCCAGACGGCGCACCGACAAGCTCGACCGGGTGATTGTTGTCAGCATCCTGGTAGCACTTGATCAGCACGCTGTCGGTGTCGGATAGCTGGTAAAACTCGAACCCAGCGCCACCATCGGACCACGTCGCAGTTGCACCACCGTCGAGATTGCAGGTGCATGCCCCAGAAAAGCGCACGGTCTCGCCACGATAGCGAAGATCCGCACCACGGATCGTAGGCTCATAGGTGGCGTCGGTAACCGTCAGCACCTCATAGGTTCGATGCCCCATCCGCTCGCCCCACGGTCCAGTCGCGGGCACCATCATCTCGTCGACCCGCCGATCACTGATCTGGCTGACGCCCAAAAACTGTGCCCGCACCGCATCCGACAGGCGCAGACCGAGCCGCAGGAGCGAGAGGTCATCGTAATGCACCAGCGTGCCGTCCGGGTTTCCGATCAGGTCGCAGATGAGGCCGGTGACGGGTGCGAACACGTAGGACTGCGGATTTTCGCGGGCGATAGCCTCCAGGTCGCGCCCCCGCCGCTCCTGCCCCGTATGATCTGGACCACCATAGAGGCCAGCCAGAACCGTGAAAAACTTCCAGTCATCACCAGCGTCGATCGTCCCGAGAGCGCCGATCTCCTCGTGCACGAAGTACACTTCCGCCACATAGATGGCCTTCGGCGTGCTGAAGTCCGCCACTCCTTGGATCTGGACAGAGATATGGAAGCGCGGAATGCCCATCGCGGCCATTGCATCG
>NZ_JBFXGV010000016.1:0-61693 GCF_050177655.1 Paenirhodobacter sp. | reverse complement strand
CAAGTCCGCATCGCTGTGCTGAATGGCTACACCGCGCTTGGCATACCCGTCACAGTGGCCGTAGGATAAGTCCGTCCGGGGAAAGGGGAACTCCGCTCAGAACCTGATTTATGCAACAAGGCCTCGTGCCCTGGCACTGCCCCCTGCCGAGCTATGCCGAGGCGATGCTCGGAGACCGGGACACGATGCATGCGGCGCTGCTCTGCCTCGAGGGGCACATGACCTTCCTCGCGACTCATGGCGGCCGCACCCGCTCGCACAAGGCCCTCGGGACGCTGATCTCCGACGCGGCGCGCGAGGCGAAGATCACCGGGCGTAGCGCGCATGGATTGCGAAAATCGCGCGCGATGCAACTGGCCGAGGCCGGCGCCACGACGCACCAGATCGCCGCGTGGACAGGCCACCAGAGCCTCTCCGAGGTGCAGCATTACACCGAGGCAGCAGACCGGCGACGGGCCGTTCGCGGAACGGAACAAGTCCGGAACTCTGTAAAAAGTCGGGCCAAACTGTAAAAAATCCGCTTTTTCCGATGAAAAACAGTGTCCTAGGTAGGCACTGGCGATCCCGGGAGGGCTCGAACCCCCAACCTAGCGCTTAGAAGGCGCTTGCTCTATCCAGTTGAGCTACGGGACCGCATCGCCCCCTTTTGCGCGATGCGGGGGCGTCGCGCAAGCCTCGCTGCGGCTCAGCCGAAGCGCCGCGTCATGTAGACGGAATTCGGATCCTCGGTATAGCCCTCGAACGGGCCGCAGATCTCGAACCCCTCGGCGAGGTAGAGCGCGCGGGCGGGGGCGAAGCTCGGCTGCGCGCCGGTCTCGAGGCTGAGCCGGGCAAAGCCCGCGGCGCGCGCCTCGGTCACCAGATGGCCGAGCATCATCCGCGCGAGGCCGCGCCCGCGCATCTCCTCGAGCACATGCATCGACTTGATCTCGGCATGGGTCGGGTCGATCGCCTTCAGCGCGCCCATGCCGAGGGCCGCCCCCTCCTCGCGCAGGACGTAGAAGCGGATCCCCGGCGCGGCGAGCGCACCCGCGGGCAGCATGTGGATCGATTCGGGCGGGGTGTCGGCGTGCATCGCCGCGGTATGGCGCGCATGCAGCAGCGCCAGCTCCTCCTGCACCGGATGTTCGAGGGTGATCGTGATCATCGGGGGGCCTCCTGCCCGATCTTCGCCAAACTCCTGCCCGAAGAAAAGGGGGGCGCGCCATGATCGTGCCATTTGTCGCGCGCAGCATGGGCGCAGTGAAGCGTCGAGGGAAGAGGATGAGCAGATGACCCGCCCCGCCATGATCGTTGCGGATTACGCCTGGACGAAAGGGATCGTCGAGGCGGTCGAGGGCGTGCTTGGCGCGCTGGCGCAGCTGCGCGAGGCGGGGGCCGGCGCGGAGGAGATCGAGCGGCTGAAGGCGCCGCTCGCGCGGTTCCATTCGGGGCTTTTGCTGCTTCTGGGCGGGGCGACCTATCGCGAGGAGCCGCTGGCGGACTGTGCCGATCCGGTGGCGGTGCTGCTCAGCGTCTATGACCGGATGGTCGCCGAGGCGCGCCCGCTCGAGGAGGCGCTTGCGGTGATGGTCGAGCTGGGCCACCCGGCGACGGCGGAGGTGGTGGCGGAGCTTTGGGAGATTTACGCCCCGGCCCATGCGGCGCTGCGCGCCGAGACCGAGGCGGAAATCGCGGCGCTTGCGGCGGAGGAAGGACGTGCGCCCTGGCGGGTGACCTCCTTTGCCTGGAAGGACGAGAAGCTGCTGGCCCTGTTGCGCGAAGGGGTCGGGCCGGCGCTGGAAACCGCCTTCGGCGAGGAGGACTGGAGCCGCGAGGCGCTGCACGCGGCGGCACGCGGCTGGCTCGAGGGGCATTACGCGATCCGGGTGCAGGCCGAGGACGCGGCGGCGCCGGATACTGCGGCCGAGAGGCCGGCGATCAGCGCGGAGGAGGCGGCGCGCCAGCGTGACGGCGTGATCGAGGAGATGGCGCGGATCAAGGGGTTCGAGGGGCTGGCGACGCTGGTCCTGCTCGATCAGCGGGTGCATGGGATCGTGCCGACCGGGGCGCCAAAACTCACGCGCGAGGACGGCGTCGAGGGGTTCGAGCATGCGGTGCCGGTCGCGGTGCAGAGCCTCGTGCTCGAGATGCCCCATGCCGGCGGGATGCGGCAGTATCGCGGCGAGTTCGGCGTGGTGCGGCTGGGCGCCGGGCCGCTTGGCTTTGGCGGGTTGCACGGGCTTTACGAGATCCGCGAGATCGGCGCCGAGGGCATGCAGGTGGCGGGCGCGCAGGTGATCGAGCGCTATCGCGTGCCGGAATGGTTCGCGCCGATCGGCGGGCGGCTGATCCGGCGCTGGCTCGACCGCACGCTTGGGCGGATCGCGGCGGGGGCCTGAGCCGCCGCACCCCGGACCTTTGACGGCGATTCGAAATGGAAAGCCCCGCGTGCATGCCGCGGGGCCAGGCTGCGCTGCGGTTCACCGCGCGCCGCGAAAGGGTCGGAAGATCAGTGCGTCCAGTTCGCGCGACGACCGGAGGCGAAATTCTCGCCATAGCCACCGGCGCGGATGTTGGCGGCGCGCTTGTGCGGCTCGGTCACGGCATAGTCGAGGCCGTTTTCCTTGGCATAGGCTTCGGCCGCGGCGCGGCTTTCGAATTTCAGGCGCACCTGGGTCTGGGTGTCGTCCGAGGAGGTCCAGCCCATCAGCGGGTCGATCTCGCGCGCATCGGCGGGCAGGAAATCGAGATACCAGACCTTCGTCTTGGCCTGACCGGATTGCATGGCGTTGCGGGCCGGTTGGTAGATACGCGCGCGCATGGGCACCCCCTTCTCGAATTGCGTCAGTTCTAGTCGATCCGCACGAAAGCGCAAGTCCGCAGCGCGAGAAAACGCCGCAGGGCGGCCCGAGGGAAGGAAGAGGTGCTACCGGCCGGGTTTGGGGAGCGAGGGGTGGGGTGGTGCCCCGGCCGGTAGCGGATGCTGCTTGCAAGAACAATTTGCGAACAAATGCGATTCGACGCAAGGGGTAATGCGCGCAAGCTGATGATTTGTTTCGTAAAATTTGAACTTCGATTCATCTTTGGTTAACGGATTCCAGCAACCCCTTGAAAGGGAACGAAAAGAGATCAACTATGTGGGGCCGAAGGAGCCCCCATGCCCCACAATACCAATAACCAGCCCAGCGAACGCCCCGACGTCCTGACCCGCCCGAAGCTCGAGGGTGGCAAGCGTTTCGTCATGCACAGCGCCTTCCAGCCCGCGGGCGACCAGCCGACGGCGATCGCCGAGCTCTCCGGGGCGGTGCTGGCCGGCGAACGTGACCAGGTGCTGCTGGGCGCGACCGGCACCGGCAAGACCTACACGATGGCGAAGGTGATCGAGGCGACGCAGCGCCCGGCGATCATCCTTGCGCCGAACAAGACGCTTGCCGCGCAATTATACGGCGAATTCAAGGGGTTTTTCCCTGATAACGCGGTCGAGTATTTCGTTTCCTACTACGACTACTACCAGCCCGAGGCCTATGTCGCGCGCACCGACACCTATATCGAGAAGGAATCGATGATCAACGAGCAGATCGACCGGATGCGCCACTCGGCCACCCGGGCGCTGCTCGAACGCGACGACGTCATCATCGTTGCCTCGGTCAGCTGCATCTACGGCATTGGCTCGGTCGAGACCTATTCGGCGATGACGCAGGATCTGACCGTCGGCGGGCTTTACGATCAGCGCAAATTCCTCGCCGATCTGGTGGCGCAGCAATACAAGCGGCTCGATGCCGCCTTTCAGCGCGGGGCGTTCCGGGTGAAGGGGGACACCGTCGATCTCTGGCCCGCGCACCTCGAGGATCGCGCCTGGCGATTCTCGTTTTTTGGCGAGGAATTGGAGGCGATCACCGAGTTCGACCCGCTGACAGGTTCGAAAACTGACAGTTTTGAGCAGATCCGCATCTACGCGAACAGCCACTACGTCACCCCGCGCCCGACGCTGCAGCAGGCGACCAAGTCGATCCGGGTGGAGCTGGCGCAGCGGCTCAAGCAGTTCAACGACGAGGGGAAACTGCTCGAGGCGCAGCGGCTCGAACAGCGCACGAATTTCGACCTCGAGATGCTGGAGGCGACCGGCATCTGCAACGGGATCGAGAATTATTCGCGTTACCTGACCGGGCGCGCCCCGGGGGAGCCGCCGCCCACGCTTTTCGAGTTCATCCCCGACAACGCCATTGTTTTCGCAGACGAATCGCATGTCACCGTGCCGCAGATCGGCGGCATGTATCGCGGCGACTACCGGCGCAAGTTCACCCTTGCCGAGTTCGGCTTCCGCCTGCCGTCCTGCATGGACAACCGGCCGCTGAAATTCGAGGAATGGGACGCGATGCGGCCGCAGTCGGTCTTCGTTTCGGCGACGCCCGCGGCCTGGGAAATGGAGCAGACCGGCGGCGTCTTCACCGAACAGGTGATCCGGCCCACCGGCCTCCTGGACCCGGAGGTCGAGATCCGCCCGGTGGAAACCCAGGTCGACGATCTGCTCGACGAGATCCGCATCGTCGCGGCGAAGGGGCTGCGCGTGCTCGTCACCACGCTGACGAAGCGGATGGCGGAGGATCTGACCGAATATCTGCACGAGCAGGGGATCCGGGTGCGCTACATGCACTCCGACATCGACACGATCGAACGCATTGAAATCCTGCGCGATTTGCGGCTTGGCGCCTTCGACGTGCTGATCGGCATCAACCTGCTGCGCGAGGGGCTCGACATCCCCGAATGTGGGCTGGTCGCGATCCTCGATGCGGACAAGGAGGGTTTTTTGCGGTCGGAAACCTCGCTCATTCAGACGATTGGGCGGGCGGCGCGCAACGCCGACGGGCGCGTCATCATGTATGCCGACAAGATCACCGGCTCGATGGAGCGCGCGCTCGCCGAGACGAACCGGCGCCGGGCGAAGCAGATCGCCTACAACACCGAACACGGGATCACGCCGCAGACCGTGCGCAAGAATGTCGACGACGTTCTGGCCGGGCTCTGGCAGGGCGACACCGACATGAGCCGGGTGACGGCGAAGGTTGAAAAAGTGCAGGTCGGCGCCAATCTGGAGGCGCATCTGGCCGATCTGAGGTTGAAAATGCGCAAGGCGGCCGAGAACCTCGAATTCGAGGAAGCGGCCCGGCTGCGCGATGAGGTGAAGCGGCTGGAGGCGGTGGAACTGGCCGTCGCCGACGATCCGCTCGCCCGGCAGGCGGCGGTCGAGGAGGCGGTGGAAAAGGCGGTCAAACCGCGCTCGACCGCGGGGCGGCCCGGTCAGCGCGGGGGCGTGAAGCGGCCGAAGAAGAGGTGAACGATCATTTCTTCTTACCCGCCGTGATCCCCTCGATCAGCCAGTCGGTCGAGGTCTTGCCGTCGATTTTCACCGAGAATTTGCTCGCATAGGTGTCGTCGCCGAAAGCGGAGTAGTATTCGCAGAGCGAAAGACCGGAGACCGGCGTTCCAAAGGCATTCGCCGCCTCAAATGTGATGAAGACCTGAAAATTCGTCGGTTTTGCGCGACCTTCCGTGATCGCGCGCACCTCGGTCTGCGTCATCTTCGGGTCCAGCGCTCGCGCCTTCTCTAGCGAAACCGCTTCGCTGTACTGCGTCACCTTGATGCGACGGTAGGTCGAAGGGCTGCGCAGACGATCCTTGACGAGCCCCTCGCAAATCTGAACCAGTTTCGGATCGACGAAGCGGTTCAGAAGGCCCTGAGAATAAGCGATATAGCCCCCGAGCAGCAGGATCACGCAGAGCAATGCGGCGACGAGGTACTTCATTTCAACATGTTCTCCGAAATCTATCGCCTGAAAAGCTAGCCGATCGCACCGCTTCCCACAATTCGTTCACGCTACCGCCCGCCTCCGCGCGGCCTGGCGCATGTCGCGGTGGAGCGAGGAATAGGGCCAGTCCTCGGGGCGGGGCGCGAGGCCGTGATGCACCGGGTCGTGCCAGCAAAGCGCCAGCGCACGGTTGATCTCCGCCTCGCTCTCGAGCGGTTGGGTCAGGATCTCGGGCGCCCAGATTTCTTCGGGCGCGCGACCCAGCGCCTCGGCGAAACCGGTGCGGAACCGGCGCCAGCGGGCGGTCGCGGGCTGCGCACCGGGCGGCAGGGTCAGCACCGCGTGCAGATGATCGGGCAGCACCACCATCGCCTCGCAGCGCGTCGGGAGCTCCGCCACCGTCACGCGCCAGGCCGCACGCAGATCGGCGATGCGCGCGGTCAGGAGATCCCCCTGCCCCGCCGCGAGATGCAGGGTGAAGAACCGGGTCTGGCCCGGAAGGCGGAGGCGATTCATCAGGGTCATTCCCGAAGCGTGCCGCAACAGGGTTAACGAAACCTGAATCCGCCCGGCTCAGCCCTTGGGCGGCATCACCACGGTCAGGCCGAGCATGCGCCAGACCTGCATCCCGCCGCGGTAGTAGAAGATCTTTTCCGCGGGAAAGCCCGCCTCGATCATCCGCCGCGCGGCGGTGGGCGACTGGCCGCACCAGGGCCCGTTGCAATAGAGCGCCGCGGATTTCACCTCTGCCCCGGTGCAGTCGAACCCCTCGAAATCGGGCTCGCAGCCAAGCTCGCCCAGCCGGTCGGCGGCCTGGGTGTAGGGCATGTTCACCGCCCCGGGGATCGCACCGCCGAGGAAATCGGGCTCGACCCGGCTGTCGATCACCACGACCGCGGGATCTTGCAGGAAGCCCAGCATCTCGATCTCGCCCACCGGGGTGACGCCCGGCGCGGGGACCATCGGCTGGATGCAGAAATTCGGGCAGGGGCGCGAGGTGCGCGCCCATTCGCCGGACAGCTCATGCGCGTTGTCCTGCACGCGCGCGATGTCCACCGGCCCCTGCGGCGTCGGCACGGTGACCGCGGCGACATCGGGCTGGATATTGACGGGCTCCGCCGCAAGCGGCGGGGCGAGCGCCGCGCAAAGCACGGCCAGATAAATCTTTTTCATGAAAACTCCTCCCGCGGAGGAGCCTAGCACGCAGCGCGCGCCCTGCACAGCCGGGCGGCGAGCTCAGCCCTCGGCGGGGAGCAGTTCCGCGAGCAGCGCGCCGATCTCGGCGGCGGCGGGGGTCTTGCGCGCGGCCTCGGCGACGCCGAGCCCCTGGCCCAGCGTCTCGGCGAAGGCGGTGCGATGGGTGAGGAAGGCGGTCGCCATCTCGCCCTCGAGCTCGGCGGCGGCGGTGCGCACCTCGGCGTCGAGCCGCGTGCCCTTGCGCACCCGGTTGAGCACGATCTTCGGGCGCTTGCCCTCGCGGCGGGCGAGGTCGAGCACCCCCTCCGTCGCCCAGAGATCGACGAGCGAGGCGCCGATCGGCACCACGATCAGATCGGCCTCGCGCAGGGCGGGGCGCAGGTCGCTGTCGACCTTGGGCGGGGTGTCGATGATGACGAAATCGACGAGTTTCTTCAGCTTCTCGACCTCGTAGCTCACGCCCCAGGCCGAGGAGGTGGAGAATTCGAGGCCGGCCTGGCCGAGCCGCTCGCGCCGCGCCATGAACCAGCGCCCGAGCGAGCCCTGCGGGTCGGTGTCGAGCAGCGCGACGCTGCGCCCGCGGTCGATCAGCGCCACCGCGAGGTTGACGGCCAGCGTGGTCTTGCCCGCGCCGCCCTTCTGCTGTGCCACCGTGATGACCGTGCCCGCCATGTCCAACCCCCAATGCCGCGGCGCAGCATAGACCGAGTCGTCAGCGATTGCACGCGATTTGGGCAGAGCCCTGCGAAACTGCTCAGAAGTCGGCCTGCACCTCGTACATCACCGGCTCGAAACTGCGGCAGAGCGTGGCGATGTGGCGGTTGCGGGTGATCATCTCGGGGCTGCGCAACATCGCCTGATAATCGCCGCGCTTTTCCCATTTCGAATAGGTGGCGATCCGCGTCTGCGCGTCGTTCATATGCAGCCCCGCACCCAGAAAACCGGGCTGTTTCGAGATGCATTCCGCATAGGCGGCCTCGAGCGAGGCCATCAGCTCGCTTGCCGTCGCGGGGGTCATCTCGAAGGTGCAGATCACGGTCTGGCCGCTGAAATCCTTGGTAATTTCGGTCATGGTGTCCTCCTCCTGCGCCAGAGTGCCACAGGGCTGGTAAAAAATCACCTGATCTGAGCGCCCTTGCGGCGATGCGCAGGCGCGCGCGGGGCGGCGCGGAGCGCGGAATGTAACGGTGGCGCGACAGTTTTGTTGCATGAGCGGCGGAATCGGGCAAATCTTGCCCCGCCGGTCAAATCCGGCCGACCGAAGGCGTCGATGTCGCGAGACTGTCACAGAGAACGCCTAGGTGCATTTTCGGCGCCCATCCCGGGCCCGGGACTTCCGATAGGGGGAGAAGACCATGAAGACGAAGATGACGCGCTGGCTGACGGGTGGTCTTGCCGGCGCCGCCGCGCTGATGGCGACGACCGCGCTCGTGCAGGCGGAAGACATGGCCGCGCTCGAGACCGCGGCGAAGGCCGAAGGCATGCTGACCACGATCGCCCTGCCCCACGACTGGTGCGGCTACGGTGCGGTGATCGACGGGTTCAAGGCGAAATATCCCGAGATCACGGTGAACGAGCTGAACCCCGACGCGGGCTCGGCCGATGAGCTGGAGGCGATCCGCGCCAACAAGGGCAACACCGGCCCGCAGGCGCCCGACGTGATCGACGTCGGCCTCTCCTTCGGCCCGCAGGCGAAGGAAGAGGGGCTGGTGCAGCCCTATAAGGTCTCGACCTGGGACGAGATCCCGGATGCGGTGAAGGATGCCGACGGCTACTGGTACGGCGACTATTACGGCGTGATGTCCTTCATGGTGAACAAGGATCTCGTCGAGAACGTGCCGGGTGACTGGGCCGATCTGACGAAGCCGGAATATGCGAGCCAGGTCGCCCTTGCCGGCGATCCGCGCGCCTCGAACCAGGCGATTCTCGCGGTGCTCGCCGCGGGCATGGCGAATGGCGGCGCGGCCGGCAAGGAAGCGGGCGAGAAGGGTCTCGACTACTTCAAGGGCCTGAACGCCGAGGGCAATTTCGTGCCCGTCATCGGCAAGGCCGGCACCCTCGCGCAGGGCGCGACGCCGATCGTGGTGATGTGGGACTACAACGCGCTTTCGGCGCGCGACACGCTCGCCGGCAACCCGCCGGTCGAGGTCGTGGTGCCGAAGTCGGGCGTGCTCGCCGGCGTCTACGTCCAGGCGATCTCGGCCCATGCGCCGCATCCGAACGCCGCGAAGCTCTGGATGGAATACCTCTATTCGGACGAGGGGCAGAACCTCTGGCTCAAGGGCTATTGCCACCCGGCGCGCTTCAACGCGATGTCGGCCGCGGGCACCGTGCCGCAGGAGCTGATCGACGCGCTGCCGCCGGCCGAGGGCTATGCCAAGGCCTATTTCCCGACCCTCGACGAGCAGGCCGCGAACAAGGACGCGGTCACCGGCGGTTGGGATGCCGTGGTGGGCGCCAACGTCCAGTGATCCGGGATCTTCCCGCTGCCGCCCCCTCCCAAGGGGGCGGCCTTTCCGTTTCGAGCCCCCCGCGGATCCGATCGTGACCGACACCCCTCCCCCCCCGCGCCGGCGGCCGAACCTGACCTGGCTCGGCCTCGTGCCCTTCGGGCTTTTCGTCGCGCTGTTCCTGATCGCGCCGACGATGAAGATCGTGGTCGGCGCTTTCCAGACGCCTGACGGGGCCTTCACCTTCGACAATGTCGCGGGGCTTTTCACCCCCTCGATCCTCGCGAGCTACTGGATCTCGATCAAGATCTCGACCGCCTCGGCGGCGCTTGGCTGTCTCGTCGGCTTCCTGATGGCGGCGGCGATGGTGCTTGGCGGGCTGCCGCGGATGATCCGCTCGCCGCTGCTGACCTTTTCCGGCGTCGCCTCGAACTTCGCGGGCGTGCCGCTCGCCTTCGCCTTTCTCGCGACGCTCGGTCCGGTGGGGCTCGTGACGCTGTTCCTCAAGCACCAGTTCGGCATCAACCTGCGGCTGCTCGGCTTCAACCTGCTGAGCTTCTGGGGCCTGACCGTCACCTATATCTTCTTCCAGATCCCGCTGATGATCCTGATCATCACCCCCGCGCTCGACGGGCTGAAGCGCGAGTGGCGCGAGGCGGCGCAATGTCTGGGCGCCTCCGGGGTGCAATACTGGCGGATGGTCGCGCTGCCGATCCTGTTCCCGGCGCTGCTCGGCACTTTCGCGCTCTTGTTCGCCAACGCCTTCGGCGCCGTCGCCACCGCCTATGCGCTGACCGGATCGAGCCTGAACATCGTGCCGATCATGCTTTTCGCGCAGATCCGCGGCGATGTGCTTGGCGATCCGCATCTGGGCTATGCGATGGCCTTCGGCATGATCCTCGTCACCGCCGCGGCCAATGTGATCTACATCTGGCTGCGCATGCGCTCCGAGAGGTGGCTGAAATGAAGCGCGCCGCCGCCTGGTCCGTGCTGATCCTCGGCATGCTCTATTTCATCCTGCCGCTGATCGGCATGGTGGAATTCTCGCTCTCGATGAAGCGCGGGATCTACAGCCTCGAGGCCTATCGCGTCGTGCTTGCCGATCCGCGGTTCCGCCAGACCTTCTCCTATTCGGTGTTCATGGCGCTGATGACGATCGTCTTCGGCGTGCTCCTGGTGGTGCCGACCGCCTTCTGGGTGCGCCTCAAGATGCCCGGGCTGCGGCCCTATGTCGAATTCGTCACGCTGCTGCCGCTCGTCATCCCCGCGATCGTCACCGTCTTCGGCTATATCCGGCTTTACAACACCTCGAGCTGGCTGCCGCTCACCGGCACGATCATGGGCACCAATCTGCTTTTGCTCTTCGGCTATGCCACGCTGAGCCTGCCCTATATGTATCGCGCGATCGACACCGGGCTGCGCACGATCGACGTCGCCACCCTGACCGAGGCGGCGCAGTCGCTCGGCGCGGGCTGGGTGACGATCCTGGCGAAAGTGATCCTGCCCAATGTGCTCGTCGCGGTGCTCTCGGGCGCCTTCGTCACCTTCGCGATCGTGATGGGCGAGTTCACCATGGCGGCGCTGCTCAACCGGCCCGCCTTCGGCCCCTATCTGCAGCTGATGGGCGCGAACCGGGCCTATGAGCCCTCGGCGCTCGCCACCATCGCCTTCGTCGTCACCTGGGCCTGCATGGGGCTGATCCAGCTGGTGACGCGCCTCTTCAAACACGACAGGACCGCCCGATGAGCTATCTGACGATCTCCCATCTGGAAAAGAGCTTCGGGCCGAACCGGGTGGTGAAGGATTTCAACCTCGCGATCGAACAGGGCGAGTTCGTCTCGCTGCTCGGCCCCTCGGGCTGCGGCAAGACGACGGTCTTGCGCATGGTCGCGGGCTTCGAGGCGCCAAGCTCGGGCGCGATCGCGATCGACGGGCATGACGTGGTCAGCCTGAAGCCGAACCAGCGCAATATCGGCATGGTGTTCCAGGCCTATGCGCTGTTTCCGAACCTCACCGTGGCGCAGAACGTGGGCTTCGGGCTGAAGGTGAAGGGCACGCCGCGCGCCGAGATCGCGCCGCGGGTCGCGGAGATGCTCGAGCTGATCGGCCTGCCCGATCTGGGCGCGCGCTACCCGTTCCAGCTTTCGGGCGGCCAGCAGCAGCGCGTGGCGCTGGCGCGCGCGCTCGCCCCCCGGCCGCGGGTGCTTCTGCTCGACGAACCGCTTTCGGCGCTCGACGCGAAGATCCGCGTGAGCCTGCGCAACGAGATCCGCGCGATCCAGCGCCGCCTCGGCATCACCACGATCTTCGTGACGCATGACCAGGAAGAGGCGCTCTCGATGTCCGACCGGGTGGTGGTGATGCATCAGGGCATCGCCGATCAGGTCGGCACGCCGTTCGAGATCTACAACACCCCCGCGACCCGCTTCGTCGCGGGCTTCGTCGGCACGCTGAACACGATCGAGGCGCCGGTGATCGACGCCGCGCGCGGCACGGTGCGGGTGGGGCTGCAGGAGGTCACGCTCGGCCGCCCCGTCTCGGGCACCTCGGTCACCCTCGGGCTGCGGCCGGAGGCGGTGCGGCTCGGCCAGGCCGGGCAGGAACTCGCGCTCGGCGGCACCATCCGCGAGGTCGATTTCCTCGGCTCGGTGATCCGGCTGCGCGCCGATCTCGGCGGCCACGAGATCGCCTTCGACACGTTCAACACCGCCCATGTCGCCCCGCCGCAGGTGGGCGAGAAGGTCACGCTCGGCCTCAACCCGGCGGATCTGCTGGTGATCGGGCAATAGGGGGCGCTGCCCCCCGGCTTCGCCTCCCCCCGGGATATTTGAACTCTATAGAAACACGGCTTCTACAGAGTCGAAATATCCCGGGGGAGTCTGCGGAGCAGACGGGGGCAGCGCCCCCTACTTGCGCCCGCGGAAGAACCGCGCCCTTGCGTAAAGCTCCTCGAGCCGTTTCATCCGGGCGGAGGTTTCCTCCCAGGTCAGCGACTGCACCGCCGCCATCAGCGTCTCGACCAGCACCTGGATCGCCACGGTCGAATCCCAGGCCGAGGGCACCTCGATCTGCGCGGAAAAGCGATAGCGCGCATGGGCGGCGGCGGGGCTGACCCAGGGATCGGTGATGAGCACCACCTCCGCCCCCTGCTCGGAGGCGAGTTCGACGAGCTGCAGCACGTTGTTCTCATAGCGGCGGATGTCGAAGGCGAGCAGCACGTCGCCCGGGCGCATCTCGATCAGCGCCGGCGGCCAGGCGTTCGAGACCGGGGTGAGCAGTTCGACCCCGGGGCGGATCACCTTCATGTGGCTGACGAAATATTCCGCCATCGCCAGGGTGATGCGCCCGCCGGTGGCGAAGATCTTGCGCGCGGGATCGGCCATCAGCCGTGCCGCCGCATCGAATTCGGCGTGGTCGATCTGCGCGAGCGTCGCCTGCAGGTTGCCGAGCACCGCATCGGCGAAGCGGTTGAGCACATGCGCCTCGGGCGCGTCGCCCGCCCAGCGGTCGTGTTTCGCGAGCGGGCTGATCAGCCGCGCCTCGAGCTCCTCGCGCACCGCGCCCTGCAACCCGGGATAGCCGCCGAAGCCGAGCTTCTGCGCAAGCCGCACCACGGTGGGCGAGGAGACCTCGGCCGCCTTCGCGAGCTGGGTGACCGAGCCGAGCAGCGCGACCGGGTAGTGGCGCAGGATATGCGAGGCGAGCTGGCGCTCGGCGCGGGTCATCACCTCGATCGCGCCGCGGATCTGCTCCTCGATGCTTTGCTCGACTGCCGCCAAATCGGGCACCTCCGCAGCTTTCTCCGACAGGTGCCGCGAAAGGCACCCGACTCGCACTAGAACAGATTGTAACAGAATTTCAAAACTTGAAATGATGTTGACAGAATGGCCCGGCTCAGAGGAGCCTGTTCAAAACGAACATAGAGTCGACAGGGACGATGACGGATCTGCAACAGGATCAGGAGGCAGCATATGCGCTCGAGGGCGCGGCCGCGCGCGGGCGGTTCGTGCTTTGCTGCGAACATGCCTCGAACCATTTTCCGGCGCGCTGGGGCGATCTTGGCCTCGATGCACCGGCGCGCAGCGCGCATATCGCCTGGGATCCGGGCGCGCTTGGGCTGGCGCGGGCGCTCGCCGCGCGGCTCGAGGCCGCGCTGATCCATGCCACCGCCTCGCGGCTGATCTACGATCTCAACCGCCCGCCGCAGTCGCCCGGGGCGATGCCGGCGCGATCCGAGATTTACGACGTGCCGGGCAATCGGGCGATCACGCCCGAGGCGCGGCTGGCCCGCACCGAGGCGCTGTATCTGCCCTATCACGCCGCGGTTTCGGCCGAGATCGCGCGGCGCCTCGCGCTTGGGCTGCGCCCGGTGCTGGTGACGGTGCACAGCTTCACCCCCGTTTATTTCGGGCGCCCCCGCGCGGTCGAGCTTGGCGTGATCCATGACGCCGATCCCGCGCTCGCCACCGCCTTTCTCGAGGAGGTGCGGGCGCGCACCTCTCTCGACGCGCGGCTGAACGAGCCCTATTCGGCGGCGGACGAGGTCACCCATGCGCTGGCGCTGCACGCGACGCCGATGGGGATCGCCAATGTGATGATCGAGCTGCGCAACGATCTGATCGCGACCGCGGCGCAACAGGAGGCGATGGCCGATCAGCTCGCCCCCGCGCTCACCGCCGCGCTTGCCCGGCTTGCCGAGACCGAGGAGGCCGCGTGATGCACACCGCCGCCCTGCCCCGCCCGCTCGTCGCCTATGTCCGCTTCGTCGATGCGCTGAACGCAAAGATCGGCAAGATCGCGATGTATCTGCTCTATGTGATGATGGGGATCATGCTGTTCTCCTCCGTCACCAAATTCATGCATATCCCCGCGATCTGGACGCTGGAGATGGCGCAGTTCACCCTCGTCGCCTATTACATGCTGGGCGCGCCCTGGGCGTTGCAGGGCGATGCGAATGTGCGGATGGACCTGATCTATGCGCGCTTCACCACCAGGGGGCAGGCGCTCACCGATGCGCTGACCGTGTTCTGCCTGATGTTCTACCTCGGCGTGATGCTCTGGGGCGCGTTTGACAGCACGGTCTATTCCTTCTCGGTGGGGGAGCGGAACCCGACCGCCTGGCGCCCGGTGCTCTGGCCGCTCAAGACGATCATCACGCTCAGCTTCGGGCTGATGCTGTTGCAGGCGAGCGCGCTTTTGTTGCGCGACATCGCCACGCTGCGCGGGGGGAAGATCTGATGGATCACAATACCATCGCGCTGCTGATGTTCTCGACGATGCTCCTGATGATGATGACGGGGCAGCGGGTGTTCGGGGCGATCGGCTTCGTCGCCGTGGTCGCGGCGCTGGCGCTCTGGGGGCCGGGCGGCACCGACATGGGCTTTAGCGCCGTGATGAAGCTGATGAAATGGACGCCGCTGCTCACGCTGCCGATGTTCGTCTTCATGGGCTATGTGATGAGCGAGAGCCGGCTGGCCGAAGACCTTTACCGGATGTTTCACGTCTGGTTCGGGCCGCTGCCCGGGGGGCTTGCGATCGGGACCATCCTTCTGATGGTGATGATCTCGGTGATGAACGGGCTTTCGGTCGCGGGCATGGCGATCGGCGCCACCATCGCGCTGCCCGAACTGACGCGCCGCGGCTATGACAAGCTGATGATCTCGGGCGTGATCCAGGCGGGGTCGAGCCTTGGCATCCTGATCCCGCCCTCGGTGGTGCTGGTGATTTTCTCGCTGATCGCGCGCCAGCCGGTTGACAGCCTCTGGCTTGCCGGCGTGGGCCCGGGCGTGCTGATGGCCACGCTTTTCATCCTTTACATCATGATCCGCTCGGCGCTGAACCCGCGCCTCGCGCCGCCGATGCCCGCCGAGGAACGCGCGGCGGTGACCTGGGGCGAGCGGTTCCGGCTTTTGCGTGCGGGGCTGCTGCCCGTCTTCATCTTCGTCGCAATGATGGTGCCGTTCCTGAACGGCTGGGCCTCGCTCACCGAGGCCTCGGTGATCGGCGCGCTCGCCTCGGTTCTGGCGGCGGTGGTGAAGCGGCGCTTCACCTGGGCGGTGTTCGAGGTCTCGACCCGGCAGACGCTGCAGATCACCGTGATGTTCATGATGATCATCACCGCGGCGCTGTCCTTCGGCGCGGTCTTCGACGGGCTCGGTGCGGGCCGTGCGATCCAGGATTTCTTCGTCGAGAGCCTCGGGCTGAAACCCTGGCAGGTGCTCGTGCTGATGCAGCTGAGCTTCCTCGTGATGGGCACCTTCCTTGACGACACCGCGATGCTGGTGATCGTGGCGCCGGTCTATGTCGGGCTGGCCAAGACGCTCGGCTTCGATCTGATCTGGTATGGCGTGCTTTACACCATCACCTGCCAGATCGCCTATCTCACCCCGCCCTTCGGTTATAACCTGTTCCTGATGAAGGCGATGGCGCCGCCCGAGTTCACCCTGCCGGTGATCTATCGTTCGGTGGCGCCCTTCGTTCTGGTGATGGTGGTCACGCTGCTGATGGTGGGGCTGTTCCCCGAAATCGCGCTCTGGCTGCCGCATGAGGTGCTCGGACGCTGATCGACAACCCGAAGACCCCGCAAAGGGGCGCAACCAACAAGGAGAGAGAGATGACGACGACCAGACGGAAATTCCTCACCACCGGTGCGGTGGGTGCCGCGGCGGCGGGCCTTGCCGCGCCCGCAGTGGCGCAGGAGAAGAAGATCAAGTGGCGGCTGCAGACCTATGCCGGCCCGGCGCTTGCCGAAGAGGTGGTGAAGCCCGCGATCGAGGCCTTCAACACGATCGCCAACGGCCAGATGGAGATCGAGCTTTACACCTCCGACCAGCTGGTGCCGACGGGCGAGCTTTTCCGCGCGATGCAGAACGGCACGATCGACGCGGTGCAGTCGGATGACGATAGCATGGCCTCGCCGACCGAAGTCACCGTCTTCGGCGGCTATTTCCCCTTCGCGCTGCGCTATTCGCTCGATGTGCCCGCGCTCTTCAACACCTGGGGTCTCAAGGAGATCTGGGAAGAGGAATATGCCAAGGTCGGGATCAAGCATATCTCGGCGGGCTCCTGGGACCCGTGCAACTTCAACATGAAGGAGCCGATCAACTCGCTCGCCGATCTGAACGGCAAGCGCGTCTTCACCTTCCCGACCGCGGGGCGCTTCCTCGCGCAGTTCGGCGTGATCCCGGTCACCCTGCCCTGGGAAGACGTGCAGGTCGCGCTGCAGACCGGCGAGCTTGACGGTCTCGCCTGGTCGGGCATCACCGAGGATTACACCTCGGGCTGGTCGAAGGTCGCCCCCTATTTCCTGACGAACAACATCTCGGGCGCCTGGATCGGGCATTTCTTCGCCAATATGGACCGCTGGAACGAGGTGCCGCCGCATCTGCAGCAGCTGATGCAGACCTGTTTCGACCAGTCGCATTACCATCGCCAGTGGTGGTACTGGGCGGGCGAGGCGAAGCTGCGCGTCGAGGGCACCGACATGAAGCTGACCTCGATGCCGGCCGAGGACTATGCCAAGATGGAAGAGGCGGCGCACAAGTTCTGGGACGAGATCGCCGCCGAAAGCCCGCTCAAGGCCAAGGTCGTGGACATCATTCGTAAATACAATGAGACGATGGTGAAGGCGGGTCAGCCCTATCGCTACGGCTGATCGACGCCCCCGGGCGGGGTCACCCCCCGCCCCTTTCCGCCGCCCCGCGCAATCCAGGGGGCGGCGGCGCTTTCGTGGAGGAGAGAATGCCCGCTAACCTGACTTTCGACGCCCTGAAGAAAGCCGTGAAATCCGGCGAGATCGACACCGTGATCGCCTGCCTCTGCGACATGCAGGGCCGGTTGCAGGGCAAACGCTTTCACGCGCAGCACTTCATCGAGAGCGCGCATGAGGAGACGCATTGCTGCAACTATCTCCTTGCCACCGACATGGAGATGGTCACCGTTCCGGGCTATGAGGCCTCGAGCTGGGAACGCGGCTATGGCGACTATGTGATGAAGCCCGACATGGCCACGCTGCGCCGCATCCCCTGGGTGCCGGGCACCGCGCTCGTCATGTGCGACGTGCTCGACCATCACACGCATGAGCCGGTGCCCCATGCACCGCGCAGCGTGCTCAAGCGCCAGATCGAGCGCGCGAAGGCGATGGGCTTCGAGCCGGTGATGGCGACCGAGCTTGAATTCTTCCTCTTCGAGGAAAGCTATCCCGCGCTTTTCGATGCGGGCTATCCGCGGCCCACCCCGATGGCGCGCCACAATGTCGACTATTCGATCATGGGCACCGCACGCGACGAAAAGGTGATGCGCGACATCCGCAATCACCTCTATGCCGCGGGCATCCCCGTCGAATGTTCGAAGGGCGAGGCCGAGACCGGGCAGGAGGAGATCAACGCGAAATATTCCGACGCGCTCGACACCGCCGACATGCACAGCCTGATCAAGCTCGGCGTGAAGGAGATCGCGCAGCAACACGGTGCCTCGGCCACCTTCATGGCGAAATACGACCATGCGAAGGCGGGATCGTCGAGCCATATCCACCAGTCGCTCTGGAAGGACGGGGCGAATGTCTTCTTCGACCCGGAAGCGGAGCACGGCATGTCCTCGCTGATGCGCCACTACCTCGCCGGCCAGCTCGCCTTCTCGCGCGAGCTGACCTATTTCCTCGCGCCCTATATCAACAGCTACAAGCGCTTCTGCGTGGGCATGTTCGCGCCGACGAAATCGGTCTGGTCGCTCGACAACCGCACCGCGGGCTACCGCATCTGTGGCGAGGGGACGAAGGGGGTGCGGGTGGAATGCCGCATTGGCGGCGCCGATCTGAACCCCTATCTCGCCTGTGCCGCACTCCTCGCCGCGGGGCTCGAGGGGATCGAGCAGATGCTCGATCCGGGCGCGCCGGTCTCGGGCGATCTCTACCAGGCGGAGACCGCGGCCCGGGTGCCGAAATCGCTTGGCGAGGCGGGGGAGGCGCTGAAGGACAGCGAATTCCTCAACCGGGTCTTCGGCGAGGAGGTGGTCTCGCACTACTACCGCGCCGCCCGCTGGGAGGTGGAGGAGAATTTGCGCGTCGTGACCGATTGGGAACGCGCGCGCGGCTTCGAGCGCGCCTGAGAGCGCGCCGAGGCGGACAGGGTTTCAAGGGGGGCCGTGGTGGCTTCCGAAGGAAGGTCGACATGACGAAGATGATCCAGTGCATCTCGCCCGTGGACGGGCGGGTCTATGCCGAGAGGCCGGCGCTGAGCCTGCCCGAGGCGCAGGAGATGGCCGCGCGCGCCCGCGCGGCGCAGCCGGAATGGGCGGCGCGCCCGCTCGAGGAGCGCATCGCGCTTGTGAAACAGGGCATCGCGAACCTGAACAACATGAAGGATCAGGTGGTCGAGGAACTGGCCTGGCAGATGGGCCGCCCGACCCGCTTCGGCGGCGAATTCGGCGGCGTGAACGAGCGCTCGGACTACATGGCCTCGATCGCGGCGGAGGCGCTGGCGCCGACGGTGGTCGAGGATTCGAACCGCTTCAAGCGCTACATCGCGCGCGAGCCGGTCGGCGTCGTCTTCATCATCGCGCCCTGGAACTACCCCTATCTCACCACGGTCAACACCCTCGTTCCGGCGCTGATCGCGGGCAATTCTGTGGTGCTCAAGCACGCCACGCAGACGATGCTGGTGGGCGAGCGTCTGGCCGAGGCCTTCCACGCCGCGGGCGTGCCGGCGGACGTGTTCCAGAACGTCTATCTGACGCATGAGGTCACCGAGGATCTGATCGGCGCGCGCGCCTTCAACTTCGTCAACTTCACCGGCTCGGTCGGCGGCGGCGCCAATATCGAGCGCGCGGCGGCGGGCACCTTCACGGGCCTCGGGCTGGAACTTGGTGGCAAGGATCCGGGCTATGTCATGGACGACGCCGATCTCGACGCCGCGGTCGACAGCCTGATGGATGGCGCGATGTTCAACGCCGGCCAGTGCTGCTGCGGCATCGAGCGGATCTATGTGCACGAAAGCCTTTACGACGCTTTCGTCGAGAAGGCGGTGGCCTGGGTCAAGGCGCTGAAACTCGGCAATCCGTTCGAACCCGACAGCACGCTCGGCCCGATGGCGAACAAGCGTTTCGCCGCGGTGGTGCGCAGCCAGATCGAGGAGGCCGTGGCCGAGGGCGCGAAGCCGCTGATCGACCCCGCGCTTTTCCCCGCCGATGACGGCGGCACCTATCTCGCGCCGCAGATCCTCGTGAACGTGAACCACGAGATGCGGGTGATGCGGGAGGAAAGCTTCGGCCCGGTCGTCGGCATCATGAAGGTCGCGGATGACGACGAGGCGATCGCCGCGATGAACGACAGCCCCTATGGGCTGACCTGCTCGCTCTGGACCTCCGACCCCGAGCGCGCGGCCGAGATCGGCACGCAGCTGCAGACCGGCACGATCTACATGAACCGTTGCGACTATCTCGATCCGGCGCTGTGCTGGACCGGCTGCAAGGACACCGGCCGGGGCGGCTCGCTCTCGGTTCTGGGCTACTACTCGGTCACGCGACCGAAATCCTACCATCTCAAGAAGGTGACGAAATGACTGCGCCGACCGTGAACTGGTCCTACCCCACCGCCATCAAATTCGGCCCCGGCCGGATCCGCGAACTGGCGGAGCACTGCAAATCCGTCGGCATGAAAAAGCCGCTTCTGGTGACCGACAAGGCGCTCGCGCCGCTGCAAATCACCTCCCAGGCGCTCGGCGTGCTCGAGGCCGCGGGGCTGGGCCGCGCGATGTTCTCCGAGGTCGATCCGAACCCGAACGAGGGCAACATGGCGGCGGGGATCGCCGTCTACAAGGCCGGCGGGCATGACGGGGTCGTCTGCTTCGGCGGCGGCTCGGCGCTCGATCTGGGCAAGATGATCGCGCTGATGGCCGATCAGAAGCCCGAGCTTTCGGTCTGGGATCTGGAGGATGTCGGCGACTGGTGGACCCGTGCCGATGGCGCGAAGATCGCGCCGATCATCGCGGTGCCGACCACCGCCGGCACCGGCTCGGAAGTGGGCCGCGCCGGCGTGCTCACCAATTCCGAAACCCACAAGAAGAAGATCATCTTCCATCCGAAACTGATGCCCGCGGTCACGATCTGCGACCCCGAGCTCACCGTCGGCATGCCCGCCTTCATCACCGCGGGCACCGGGATGGACGCGCTCGCCCATTGCCTCGAGGCCTTCTGCTCGCCCTTCTACCACCCGATGAGCCAGGGCATCGCGCTCGAAGGGATGCGGCTCGTCTTCGAGAACCTGCCGCTCGCCTATGCCGAGCCCGGCAATCTCGAGGCGCGGGCGAACATGATGTCGGCCGCCGCGATGGGCGCCGTCGCCTTCCAGAAGGGGCTCGGTGCGATCCATTCGCTCTCCCACCCGGTCGGCGCCGTCTACGGCACCCATCACGGCACCACGAACGCCGTGGTGATGCCGATGGTGCTCGACTACAACCGCGAGGCGATCGAGGAGCGGATCGAGAAGGCCGCCGCCTATCTCGGCATCGCGGGCGGCTTCGACGGTTTCCGCGCGGCGGTGATGAACCTGCGCACGATCCTCAAGATCCCCGCCAATCTCACCGCGATGGGGGTGAAGCGCGAGGATCTCGACATGCTCACCGAAATGGCGCTGGAAGACCCGTCCTGCGGCGGCAACCCGGTGACGATGACGCGCGAGAATACCCGCGCGCTTTTCGACGCCTGCATGTAACCGCCTGAGAAAAAAGAAAGACCGGCGGCGAGGGACAGCGCCGCCGGTCTTCGCGTCGAGGCCAAGCGTCAGGACGCAATGCGCTTGTAGGCCTCGGGCAAGGGGCTCTCCTTGGCGGCGACCTTCGCGCCACCGGCGACGAAGGCGCTCACCACCGCGCCATGCGCGCGGATGAGCAGAATGACGTTCGGATCTTCGGAGGTCTCGCGCACCCGCACCCCGTCGGGCAGGCTCTCGATCTCCATATGGACCTTGTCGGCCTGCGCGAAGATCTCGGCGAAGGCCGGATCCCAGTGGCGCAGCCCGAACCCCTCTTCCATCCGCCGATGCATCGCCCGCGCATGATCCTGGATCAGCGCGACGAGCTCGAGATTGTCGGAGCGGGTCACCGTCTCGATCCCGCCCTCGATCTCGGTCACCTGCCGCGCAATCGCCTGATGGTAGGAGAGCAGCCGGTGAAACACCGACTGGTCGTGGCGATGCCGGGCGGCCTGTTCCGCCGGAACGGAAGCGCGACGAAGCTCGGGAGGGTTGGGGCGGGCCATGATGACGGGTTCCTGAGGGTTTCGATCCGGATATGTGATTTCATAACATGTATTTTCGACATGTCATTTTGACAGATTGCCGCAGCGGATGCCGCCGCCGCGGCCAGGCCTGCGGCGCAACTGGGCGCCGTGCTGCAGGGCGCGGCAGAGACGGCACAAAACCGCCGGGATTCGCATGTGGCACGGGCTTTCGCTCTCGCCCCGCCGGGGAAAGCCGGTATAAAGGGCGCGACGACCGCAACGACAGGTGGGGAACGGGATGCCGCGGAAAAAGATGCGCAAGAGCCAGATCGCCAGGGCCATGACGGCCTTCACGGTCGCGGTGAGTGCCGCTGTCCCCGCGGGCCATGCCGAGCCGCTGATCGGCCAGAGCCGCAACACCTATGCGATGCCGGGCCTGATCGACATGCCGACCGCCGAGGCGCGCCCCGACGGCGAGCTCGGCGTCTCGATCATGAGCTTCAACGACGGCACGATGCGCAACACGCTGACGTTCCAGATCGCGCCCCGGATCACCGGCGCCTTCCGCTACTCGCGCGTGCCCGGGCTGATGCCGAAGAAGGACAAGAGCGGCGCCCTGACGGGCACTTACGAGGCGCTCTACGACCGCTCCTTCGACATCCGCTGGGAGTTCCTCGACGAGGGGCGCTACACCCCGGCGATGGCGGTGGGGCTGCGCGATTTCGTCGGCACCGGGGTCTATTCCTCGGAATATCTCGTCGCGACGAAAAGTTTCGGGCCGAAGCTGCGCTTCACCGGCGGCCTCGGCTGGGGCCGGCTCGGCACCCATGGCGGGGTCTCGGGCTGGGGCACGCGGCCGACCTACGACTACAGCTCGACCGGCGGCAAGTTCAACTCGGGCTCCTGGTTCAAGGGCGATATCGCGCCCTTCTTCGGCGTCTCCTACAAGCTCAACGACAAGCTGACGCTGAAGGCGGAATATTCCTCCGACGATTACGTCAAGGAGACCCAGCTCGACGGGTTCAACCGCCGCACCTCGGTGAACTTCGCCGCCGATTACCAGTTCAGCGACACGTTCGGGGTGCAGCTCTACTATCTCTACGGCACCAAGGTCGGCTTCCAGTTCGTGCGCAACATCGACCCGCACAAGCCGCCCTTCCCCTCGGGGATCGAGCGCGCGCCGCTGCCGGTCAAGCCGCGCCCCTCGCCCGCCGCCGATCCGGAGGGCTGGTCGGGCGCCTGGACCGCCGATCCCACCGCGCGGCCGGTGATCCAGAAGGTGCTCGCCGACAGCCTGCGCAAGGACGGCCAGATCCTGCAGTCGATGTCGCTGACGAAGACCCGCGCCGAGCTGCGGGTGCAGAACGAGACCTATGGCGCGCAGCCGCAGGCGATCGGCCATGTCGCCCGCGTCGCCACCCGCGCCCTGCCCTCCTCGGTCGAGACGATCGTCGTCACCTCGGTCGAGCGCGGCATGCCGGTCTCCTCGATCACCTTCCGCCGCTCGGATCTGGAGCGGCTGGAAAACACCCGCTCGGGCGAGATCCTGGCGGCCTCGCCGATCACAGAAGTGGCGCCGAACCCCGATCTGGTGCGCACCGAGGGGCTGTTCCCGCGCTTCGAATGGGCGGCGACGCCCTATGCCGAGGCCTCGATCTTCGACCCGGACGATCCGTTCCGCCTCGATGTCGGGCTGGCGCTTTCGGCGCGCTACGAATTCGCGCCGGGCTTCGTGCTCTCGGGCCTCGTGCGGCAGAAGGCCTTCGGCAATCTCGGTGATTCGACCCGCGTCTCCGATTCGCTCGCGCCGCATGTGCGCTCCGATCTCGTCGAGTATCAGAAGCATGGCGATCTGGCGCTGCAGAACCTGCAGCTCGCCTATTACATGCACCCGGCCTCGAATATCTACACCCGCGTCACCGCCGGCTATCTCGAGCGGATGTATGGCGGCGTCTCGGGCGAGGTGCTGTGGAAGCCGGTCGACAGCCGGCTCGCCCTCGGGGTCGAGGCGAACTGGGTCAAGCAGCGCGACTTCGACCAGCATTTCGGCTTCCAGAGCTATTCCACCGTGACCGGCCATGCCTCGGCCTATTACGATTTCGGCAAGGGCTATGTCGGCGAGCTCGACGTCGGCCGCTATCTCGCGCAGGACTGGGGCGCGACGCTCTCGCTCGACCGCGAGTTCGAGAACGGCTGGAAGGTCGGCGCCTTCGCCACCCTCACCGACATGTCGACCAAGACCTTCGGCGAGGGCTCCTTCGACAAGGGCATCCGGCTGACGATCCCGGTCGCCTGGACCACCGGCAAACCCTCGGTCAACAAGCTTTCGACCACGATCCGGCCGCTGCAACGCGACGGCGGCGCGCGACTCGACATCGACGGGCGGCTTTACGACACGGTGCGGGGGGCGCAATCGGGCGATCTCTACGCGAGCTGGGGGAGGTTCTGGCGATGATCCGCCCGAAGGCGCGCGCGGCGCTGACCGCGTGTCTCGCGCTGGCCCTTGGCGGCGCGCTGGCCGGCTGCGGCAGCGATGCCCGCACCACCGAGAGCACCCGCCTCGCCAGTGGCGAGATCGGCCGGATGTTCTCCGGCATCTTCCACCGCGGCAAGGCCGAACCCGGCCCCGATGCGGAAACCATGGCGCGCCAGGCGCTCGAGGACAACAAGGGCCCGCTGATCCTTGCCAATTTCGAGAGCCTGAACCGCACCACGATTTTCGGGCTGACCGGCGAGAACGGCACGATGCGGACCTATGCCTCCCCCGCCTCGCAGGCGCTGATCCTGCGCGGCGGCATGGTGACGGGCAGCCGCGGTTTCGGCTTCGACGTGATGTCGGGCGAGGTCGATGCGCTCGGCGCGCTGGTGCGCGGACGGCGCGCGGGCACCGTGGACTATACGCTGCGCTATCTCGACGGGCTGGGCCACGAGCGGCCGGTGCCGATGCGCTGCACCGTCACCCCCGGCCCGGCGCAGAGCTATCCTTTCGCCGGCCAGAGCTGGAGCGGCACGCAGATGGCGGCGCATTGCACCACCTCGGGCAGCTATGCTTTCGACGACACTTTCATCGTCGCGGCGAGCGGCGCGGTGCTCTCCTCGCGGCAGTGGATCGGGCCGGAGATCGGCTTCGTCACGATCCAGACGGTGCGCCCCTGACCGGGCGCGAGAGCGCCTGAGACGGCCGCTGAGCCGCCCGGGTGCCGCCAGCCCCTTCCCCTTCCGAAAACGCAAGGCGCGCCCCAGGGCGCGCCTTTGCCGTCTCTCCTGCGGGCGCTGTGTGGCGCGCTACGCGATCTGAAAAGAACAGGGCCGGAAAGCGCATGCTTTCCGGCCCCACCGAAACCCTTGCGGGAGTCGGAATTAGTTCGACGACGCGGCGACCGCGATGCCGACGAGCAGCAGCGCCGGGATCAGGATGCCGGCGTTCGACGACGAGTTGCCCTTGACGACAACCGGCTCGGCCTCGACGACCGGAGCGGTGTAGCCGCCGGCGAAAGCGGTCGAAGCCGAGAGGCCAGCGGCCAGGGCGATGATAGCGAGTTTTTTCATAGTAATCTCCGTCATTACTGTAGAGAGCCGCCGTGCATGGCAGCTTCGGGCGGAAGGTGGCACATGCACCGCTAATTGCAAAGGGGAAATCTTGGGGTATCCGGTTCTGCAGGCGCGAAGTGTTGCAGTTTCGCAAGGCTTGCCCGCCGCCATCGGCGAAGCTTTGCCGAAAACGTCATATCGCCATGTCGGAAATGCGAAACTTCCGAAAACCGCCCTATTTTCTACGACTTGGGCGCATAGCCGCGTTGACTTCACGCGCGCGAGGCTCGACTCTCCCGCCGGCAAAGAAAAAGGATTGTCACGATGAAGATCGCAATGATCGGAACCGGCTATGTCGGGCTTGTCTCGGGGGTCTGCTTCTCGGATTTCGGCCATGAGGTCGTCTGCGTGGACAAGGATCCGCGCAAGATCGAGATGCTGGAACGCGGCGAGGTGCCGATCTACGAGCCCGGGCTCGATGCGCTGATGGCGAAGAACGTGGCGGCGGGGCGGCTGAGCTTCACCGGCGATCTGAAGGCGGCGGTGGACGGGGCCGATGCGGTCTTCATCGCGGTCGGCACGCCGACGCGGCGCGGCGACGGCCATGCCGATCTGAGCTATGTGATGGCGGCGGCCGAGGAAATCGCCGGCGCGATGACCGGCTATACCGTCGTGGTGACGAAATCGACGGTGCCGGTGGGCACCAACCGCCAGGTGCGGCAGGTGATCCGCAAGGCGCGCCCCGATGCCGAATTCGACGTCGCCTCGAACCCGGAATTCCTGCGCGAGGGCGCGGCGATCGACGATTTCATGCGCCCCGACCGGGTCGTCGTCGGCACCACCTCGGAGCGCGGCCAGGAGGTCATGGGCGAGATCTACCGCCCTCTCTTCCTGCGCGAATTCCCGATCCTCTACACCGATCTCGAGACCGCGGAGATGATCAAATACGCCGCGAACGCCTTCCTCGCGACGAAGATCACCTTCATCAACGAGATCGCGCGGCTTTGCGAGAAGGTCGGCGCCGACGTGAAGGAAGTCTCGCGCGGGATGGGGCTCGACGGGCGCATCGGCAACAAGTTCCTGCATGCGGGGCCCGGTTACGGCGGCTCCTGCTTCCCGAAGGACACCCAGGCGCTCGCCCGCATGGGGCAGGATCATTCCGTGCCGATGCAGATCACCGAGACGGTGATCAAGGTCAATGAAGAGGTGAAGCGCCGGATGGTCGACAAGATCGTCGATCTCTGCGACGGCTCGGTCAACGGCAAGGCGATCGCGATCTTCGGCGTCACCTTCAAGCCGAACACCGACGACATGCGCGACGCGCCCGCGCTCACCATCGTGCCCGCGCTGGTGGGCGCCGGGGCGAAGCTGCGAGTCGTCGATCCGCAGGGCGAACGCGAGGGCGAACACCTGCTGCCCGGCGTGCACTGGATGGACGACGCCTACAAGGCGGCGCAAAAGGCCGATTGCGTGGTGATCCTGACCGAGTGGAACGAGTTCCGCGCGCTGGATCTGAAGAAGCTCGCGAAGAAGATGGCCACGCCCCGGATGGCGGATCTGCGCAATATCTACAACGCGAAGGACGCGAAGAAGGCCGGTTTCGAGGCCTATACCAGCGTCGGGCGCTGAGCCCGGCAGCATCGGGGGGCGCCGCCCCCCGGCTTCGCCTCCCCCAGGGATATTTGGACACTTTGGAAGTCTGAGCGTTTCCAAAGCGCCCAAATATCCCGGGGGAGTCCGCGTCAGCGGACGGGGGCAGCGCCCCCTAGCCTTTCACCCGGAACAGCAGCGAGACCGCGAAGATCACCGCCGCCGCGGCCACGATCGAGGGGCCGGCGGGCGTGTCCCAGGTGAGCGAGGCCGCGAGCCCGGCCAGCACCGAGAGGCTGCCGACCGCGCTTGCGCCGAGTGCCATCGCCTCGGGGCTGCGCGCGGGCTGGCGGGCGGCGGCGGCGGGGATGATGAGCAGCGCCGCGATCAGCAGCGCGCCGACGATCTTCAGCGCCACGGCGACGGTCAGCGCGAGCGCGAGGGTGAGCACGAATTGCTCGCGCTTCGGGTCGAGGCCGGAGGCCTGGGCGAGTTCCTCGTTCACCGTCGCGGTGAGCAGCCCCTGCCAGCGCCAGGCGAGCAGCCCCGCGACCAGCGCCGCGCCGCCCCAGATGATGCCGAGATCGGCGCGACTGACGGCAAGGATGTCGCCGAAGAGAAAGGCGCTCAGATCGACCCGCAGCCCGGAGATGAAGGAGGCCGCGACGAGGCCGAAGGCCAGCGCGGAATGGGCGAGCACGCCGAGCACGGTGTCCATCGCATGGCCGCGGCTTGCCAGCGTCGCCACGGTGATCCCCATGCCGAGCGCGACGGCGAGCGTGCCGGCGTAGATCGAGAGGCCGAAGCCGAAGGAAAGCGCCACGCCGAGAATCGCGGCATGGGCGGTGGCGTCGCCGAAATAGGCCATCCGGCGCCAGACCACGAAGGAGCCGAGCGGCCCGGTCGCGAGCGTCAGGCCAACCCCGGCAAGCGCGGCCCGGATCAGGAAATCGTCAAGCATGATGGCTCTCGTGCGGATGGGCGCCGTGGGGATGGGCGTGATCGTGGCCGTGGCCCTCGTCCTGCTCGTGGTCGTGGTCATGGACATGGCGGTAAAGCGCGAAGGCGCCCTGCGTGCCCATGCCGAAGAGCGCGCGATATTCCGGCGCCTCCGACACCACCTGCGGCGTGCCCTGGCAGCAGACATGGCCATTGAGGCAAAGCACCCGGTCGGAGGCCGACATCACCACATGTAGATCGTGGCTGACCATCAGCACGGCACAACCTGTTGTGGCCCGCACCTCCTCGATCAGCTTGTAGAAGGCGGCGGTGCCGGGCTGGTCGAGGCCCTGCGTCGGCTCGTCGAGGATCAGGATGTCGGGCCGGCTGAGCAACGCCCGCGCAAGCAGGACGCGCTGGAACTGCCCGCCCGAAAGCCGTGCGAGCGCGCGCGCGCCAAGCCCGGCGACACCGGTGCGGGCGAGCGCCGCTTCGGCGTCGGCATCGCTCACCCGGCGCGGCAGCGACAGGAAGCGGCGCACCGAAAGCGGCAGGCTCGCATCGACATGGAGCTTTTGCGGGACATAGCCGATCACCAGGCCCGGGCGGCGAATGACCGCCCCGGTCGCCGAGGGTTCGAGCCCGATCAGCGCGCGGATCAGCGTCGACTTGCCCGAGCCGTTCGGCCCGACCACGGTGACGATCTCGCCCGGCGCGATGGCAAAGCCGATCTGGTCGAGCACCGCCACCTCGCCGTGGCGCACGGTGAGGCCCTTCGCCTCGATCAGCGGGGTCATCGGGTTTCCTCTTCGGCTTCGGCCCGCGCGCGGCAGGCGGCGCAAAGGCCGAGCGCCTCGATATTGGCGCGCTCGACGGTGAAGCCGCACGCGGCCCCGGCGCTGTCGAGCGCGGCGCGCACCGGCGCGGCGGCGGCCTCGGCCACCGCATCGCATTCGCGGCAGATCAGGAAGACCGGCGCATGCACCTCGCCCGGGTGCATGCAGGCGGCAAAGGCGTTGAGTCGGCGCACGCGATGCGCGAGCCCGTTCTCGACGAGGAATTCGAGCGCGCGATAGGCGACGGGCGGCTGGTTGCCGAAGCCCTCCGCCGCGAGCCGGTCGAGCATTTCATAGGCGCCCATCGCGCGATGCGCCTCGAGCAAGATCTCGAGCGCGCGCTTGCGCACCGGGGTCAGCCGCGCGCCGCGGCGCGCCGCCTCCGCCTCCGCCCGCGCGAGCGTGTCGCCCGCGCAATGCGCGTGATCGTGCTCGGCAAAGGCGCGCGCGGCGTCACCGCCCGGCGCGGCGGCCCCCTGCGTGCCGGTTTCGTGATCGACCTCGGACATGTTACAATATCACATTCGTCTTGACCTGTTACGATATAACATAGATAACCGGCTCCCGATCCACAAGAGAGGCCCAAGATGCACAAGCTTTCGTCATTCGCCCTGCTGTCCCTGCTCGCCCCCCTCCCCGCATTCGCCGAAGTGCCGCAGGTGGTGACCGATCTGCCCGCGGTGCAGTCGCTCGCCGCGCAGGTGATGGGGGATCTCGGTTCGCCGGCGGTGCTGCTCGAACAGGGGGGCAATGCCCATACCTATCAACTCAAGCCCTCGCAGCTGCGCGCGCTCGAAGGGGCAGATCTTGTGTTCTGGGTCGGGCCGGAGATGACGCCCTGGCTGGACCGCGCGCTGGATGCGACGGCGCCGAAAGGGGTGCAGATCGCGCTTCTGGCCGATCCCGGCACGCATCGGCAGGACTTCCCCGCCGGCGCGCATGACGACGACGATGACGACCACGCCGCCGAGACCGAGGCCGGGGATCACGACGACCACGAGGGTGAGGGCGAGGAGCATCACCACCACTCCGGCCTCGACCCCCACGCCTGGCTCGACCCGGCCAATGCCGAGCACTGGCTCGGCGTGATCGCCGAGGCGCTGGCCAAGCAAGATCCGGAGCATGCCGAAACCTATCGCGCCAATGCGACGGCGGCCGCGGCCTCGATCGCCGATCTCGACGCGAAGCTGACGGCCGAGCTCGCCCCGGTGAAGGACCGCCGTTTCGTCGTGTTCCACGCCGCCTATGGCTATTTCGTCGACCATTACGGGCTGATGGCGCCCGAGGCGCTGGCGCTTGGCGACGCGACCGATCCGGGCGCGGCCCATATCGCCGAGCTGCGCGCCGAGCTGAAGTCGGACAAGATCGTCTGTGCCTTCCCCGAAGCGCAGCACGATCCGAAGCAGCTCACGCTGCTGCTCGATGGCACCGGGGTGAAGCTCGGTGGCGCGCTCGATCCCTCGGGCTCGGCCCTGCCCTATGGCCCGGGCCTTTACGCCGCGCTGATGCAGGGGCTGGCCGACACGCTGACCGGCTGCCTCGCCAAGTGAGACGACGCCCCGGCGTTGCACAAGACAAGGCCGCAAAGCGCTGCTAGAACGGGACAAAAGGAGGTTCCCATGAGCAGCGACACGCAGGCCGAACTCGCCCGGCTCTTTGCCGAGATTGCCCCCCGTTTCGGGCTGAGCCGGGCCGCCGGGCACTGCCTCGCCGCGATCTGGCGCGCGGCGCAGGCGCCCTCCGCCGACGATCTCGTCGCCGGCCTGGGGCTTTCGCGCTCGAATGTCTCCGTCGCGCTCAAGGAGCTGCGCCTCGCCGGCCTCGTGCAGGTGGCGCGCTCTCCCGGATCGCGGCGGGATTTCTTCACCGCCGAGGCCAGCCCCTGGGCGCTCCTGCGCGCGCTGGTGGCCGAGCGCCACCGCCGCGAGATCGCGCCGCTGATCGACCGCATCGCCGCCCTCGAGGCCGCCGCTCCGGAGGAGCCGCGGCTCGCCGCGCTGGCGGAGATGGCGGAGACGGCGGGCGACTGGATGGCCCGGCTCACCCGCAGCGATGCCGAGACGCTTGCCGAGGTGATGGCGGCCGATGCCGACCGCGGCACCAAGAAGAAGAAAAAGAAGAAGACCGAGCGCCCCTGACCCGGGCGCGCCTGCCCCCGGGCGCCCCGCCGCGGGCTATTCCGCCACCCGCAACTGCGGCTTCGGCCTGCCGGCAAGCGCGTGGCGCGCGGGGTTTTCCTCGTCATCCATCAGATCCTCGATGAAGAGGCTCATCAGCTGGCCGCGCCCGGCGACCTCCGCCTTGCGGTAGATCGCGGCGGTCTGCGCTTTCACCGTCCCCTCGGAGGTCGCGCGCAGCCCGGCGATCTCGGCGGTGGAGAGGCCCTTGAGCACGAAAAGCGCCACCTCGCGCTCGGCCCCGGTGAGGCGCCATTCGGCAAAACGCTCGTCGACCAGCTCGGCAAAGGCGAGCGCGGCGCGGCGCAGCCGTTCCTGCGCCGAGGCGGCCTCGCGCTCGGCCCGCAAAAGCGCCTGCCCGCCGAGGATCAGCCCGGCCACGAGGCCGAAGGCGGCGCAGATCTCGAGCAGCTCATGCGCGTGCCAGTTGATCGGCCGGATATTGATGCCGAGCACGGTGAAGAGGATGTCGGACACGAAGAACAGCGCCGAAACGGCCTGAACGAAGAACAGCACGAACAGCGCGATGCGGCGGAACGGATGCCTGTGGCGGTGACGCTCAGCGGGCATCCGGCGCTCCTCTGTCCGGTCCCGGCCGCCCCGGGGGACGATCCGGGCGGGCGCCGCCCGGCGGCGGCGGACGGTTCGCCCCCGTGCCCCCGGCGCCCGGCGGCGGAGCGAAAAGCCCCTCAGCGGCGGCTGACGGCGCGGCATAGTCGCGCAGAACCTCTCCGTTGCGGGGATCGACGACGATCTCGCGCGCGCCCTGTGGCCCCTCGGCCAGGATCCGCAGCCGGCCGAGCCAGGTGCGGGAAACATCGACCTGCTGATACCCCTCGGCGCGCAGGCGGGCGACGATTTCCTCCGCGCGATCGGCGTTGGCCGTCGAGGCGCCGCCCCAGAGGAGGAGCTGCGTCAGGCCGAGAGAGATGAGAAAAGCGCGCATCTGCGCCCCTCCTGCGATTGCGAAACCCCAGGCAAGGGGCCCACCCGACCAGTATGCGCGCGAAATCCGTCTGCGCCAACCACGACGGCTCCGAAGAGCTGTCGACCGGGCCCCGCCCGCGCATGGGAAGGGGATGAGGGCCGCTGCGGTCGTGAGTGGGGATTACGCTCCGCAGCGGCACCGTCGCCTCTGGGGAAAGCGACCCCTCCGATTAACCATGACGCGCAGGGAAGGCCAATCGGTCGCAGGGCGTAAACCCGACAAAAATACCCGGATGCACCCCTCATAAACCTAGGTTTATGGCAAGGGGCGCGACGGTTTCCCGTCGCGCCCCGCTTGCCCCTTGGGCAGATCGTGCCGGGGCTGGCCCTCAGCCCTGGATCTCGGTGCCCAGATGCTTCGCCACGGTGAAGATGTCCTTGTCGCCACGGCCCGAGAGGTTGACGACGATGATATGATCCTTCGGCAGGCCCGGCGCGATCTTCGCGACATGGGCGAGCGCATGGCTCGATTCGAGCGCGGGGATGATCCCCTCGGTGCGGCAGAGCTGCTGGAAGGCGGCGAGCGCCTCGTCATCGGTGATCGAGACATATTCGGCGCGGCCGGTATCGTGCAGCCAGCTGTGCTCGGGCCCGATGCCGGGGTAATCGAGCCCGGCCGAGATCGAGTGGCCTTCGAGGATCTGGCCGTCGGCATCCTGCAGCAGGTAGGTGCGGTTGCCGTGCAGCACGCCCGGGCGCCCGCCGGTGAGCGAGGCGCAATGCTCCATCCGGTCGTCGACGCCGTGGCCGCCGGCCTCGACCCCGATGATCCGCACCGACTTGTCGTCGAGGAAGGGATAGAAGAGCCCCATCGCGTTCGAGCCACCGCCCACCGCGGCGATGATCGTGTCAGGCAGACGGCCCTCGCCCTCGAGCTCCTCGAGCTGCCAGCGGGTTTCCTTGCCGATGATCGACTGGAAATCGCGCACCATCGCCGGATAGGGGTGGGGGCCGGCGACCGTGCCGATACAATAGAAGGTGTCGCGGACGTTGGTCACCCAGTCACGCAGCGCGTCGTTCATCGCGTCCTTCAGCGTGCCGCGGCCGGAGGTCACCGGATGCACCTCGGCGCCCAGAAGCCGCATGCGGAAGACGTTCGGCGCCTGCCGCTCGACATCGGTCGCGCCCATGTAGACGACGCATTTCAGCCCGAACTTGGCGCAGACCGTCGCCGTCGCCACGCCATGCTGACCGGCGCCGGTCTCGGCGATGATCCGGGTCTTGCCCATCCGCCGCGCAAGCAGGATCTGGCCGAGCACGTTGTTGATCTTGTGCGCGCCGGTGTGGTTCAGCTCCTCGCGCTTGAGGTAGATCTTCGCGCCACCGAGCTCCGTCGTCAGCCGCTCGGCGAAATAGAGCGGCGAGGGCCGGCCGACGTAATATTTCCAGAGATAGTCCATCTCGGCCCAGAACTCCGGGTCGGTCTTGGCATGTTCGTATTGCGCCTCGAGCTCGAGGATCAGCGGCATCAGCGTCTCGGAAACGAACCGCCCGCCGTGGATGCCGAAGCGCCCGTTCTCGTCCGGGCCCGTCATGTAGCTGTTGGGAAGGTCTTCGGCCATCGTCTCACCTCGCGCAAATCTCGCCAACGGAGATAGCGCGCCCGCCCCCGGTGGTAAAGTTCAGAGCTTCCAAAGTGGCGAAATATCCCGGGGGAGTCCGCAGGACGGGGGCAGAGCCCCCTGCCCGCTCAGCCTTCGCGCGCGGCGCGGACAAAGGCGGCAATGCGCGCGGCGTCCTTCACCCCCGGCGCGCTTTCCACGCCCGAGCTGACATCGACCTGCGCCGCGCCGGTCAGGCGCACCGCCTCGGCCACGTTCTCGGGCGTCAGCCCGCCCGCAAGCATCCAGGGCTTCGCCCAGTCGCGCCCGGCGATCAGCCGCCAGTCGAAGCTGAGCCCGTTGCCACCCGGCAGCGCCGCGCCCTTCGGCGCCTTGGCATCGACGAGGATCTGGTCGGCCACCGCCTCATAGCTCTCGATCGCGGCGAGGTCGGCCTCCTCGGAGACCCCCACCGCCTTCATCACCGGCAGGCCGTGACGCGCGCGGATCTCGGCCACCCGCGCGGGGCTTTCCTTGCCGTGGAGCTGAAGCAGGTCAAGCGGCACCTCGGCCAGCACCGCGTCCAGGAGATCATCGGAGGGATCGACGAAAAGCCCGACCTTGGCGAGGCCCACGGGCGCGGCGAGCGCCAGATCGCGCGCCTCGGCAATGCTCAGGTTGCGCGGCGATTTCGGGAAGAAGACGAGGCCGATGTAACCTGCCCCCGCCTCGGCCGCGGCGGCGAGGTCGGCTTCGGTCCGCAGCCCGCAGATCTTCACGCGCACGCCGCCGGGGCGGCCACGGTTGACGGCGATCGTCACCATCTCAGCGCGCGGGTTTCTCGAGCAGGGCGAGAACCTCGTCCTTCGGCGCGGGCTCGGCCTTGGCCTTCAGCCGGTCGACCTCACGCTCGAGCGTGGCGGCCTTGCGCATCGCCTTCGTCGCGCCCGAGCGCAGCTTGTGCTCGCGCAGCCATTCCCAGACGAAACCGATCAGCAGGCCGATCAGGATGCCGGCGAAGATCACGAGGAAGAGCGGCAGCTGCACCGTCCAGGAGAAGCCGAGGAAATCCCCCGCTTCGGGCGGCAGCACGCGCAGCGCGACCGCGTCGCGATTGGCGAGCGCCAGCGCGATCAGCACCAGCGCCAGAACGGCGAGGAACAGGTAGCGCAGGAGCCGGATCATGACTTATTCCTCCACCCCGTTCAGCCGGTCGCGCAGAAGCTTGCCGGTCTTGAAGAAGGGGACGTGTTTTTCCTCGACATCGACGGCATCGCCGGTGCGCGGGTTGCGCCCGGTGCGCGCGTCGCGCCGTTTCACCGAGAAGGCGCCGAAGCCGCGCAACTCGACCCGATCACCGCGCGCCATCGCCTCGATGATCTCCTCGAAGATCGTGTTCACGATCTTTTCCACGTCCCGCTGAAACAGATGCGGGTTTTCTTCGGAAATCTTGGCGATCAGTTCCGACCGGATCATGCGTGTTCCCCCCAAGGGCCCCCGGTGGCAGCCGGGCTTACGGTTTTGCCCCGACTATACGGAGAAAATTTCCGTGGAGGAACAGCAAAGGCTTGGAAAGGCATAGAATTTGGCGTGATCGGCGGCGACAGGCCGAATGTGACAGCGCGACGTGGCCCGGCGATACCACCCTGCCGCGAAGGAAGCGCCCAACATTCGCGCAACCGTGCAGATGCAGCGAATCAAATGCAAAGGCCCCGCCGCAAGGCGGGGCCTCCGTTTTCCACCCGAAGGCGGTCAGATCATTCGCGGCCCTTGAGCGCGGCGCCGAGGATATCGCCGAGCGAAGCGCCCGAGTCGGACGAGCCGTACTGTTCCACGGCTTCCTTCTCTTCGGCGATCTCGCGCGCCTTGATCGACACGCCGAGCTTGCGGGTCTTGCTGTCGACGTTGACGACGCGCACGTCGACGTGGTCGCCAACCTGGAAGCGCTCGGGGCGCTGGTCGGCGCGGTCGCGGGCGAGGTCCGAACGGCGGATGAAGGACTTCATGCCGTTGTATTCGACCTCGATGCCGCCGTCTTCGATCGCGGTCACGGTCACGGTGATCACCGAGCCGCGCTTCACGCCGTCAACCGCATCCGAGAAGGTGTCGGCGTCGAGCGCCTTGACCGAGAGCGAGATGCGCTCTTTCTCGACGTCCACTTCGGTGACCGCGGCCTTGACCACGTCGCCCTTGCGGTAGTCCTGGATCGCTTCCTCGCCGCGCTTGTCCCAGGACAGGTCGGAGAGGTGAACCATGCCGTCGATCTCGTTGTCGAGGCCGATGAACAGACCGAATTCGGTGATGTTCTTGACTTCGCCTTCGATCATCGAGCCGACCGGATGGGTCTCGGCGAAGACTTCCCACGGGTTGCGCATGCACTGCTTGAGGCCGAGCGAAACGCGACGCTTCGCGGTGTCGATCTCGAGCACCATGACGTCAACCTCCTGCGAGGTCGAGACGATCTTGCCGGGGTGCACGTTCTTCTTGGTCCAGGACATTTCCGAGACGTGGACGAGACCCTCGACACCGGCTTCCAGCTCCACGAAGGCGCCGTAATCGGTGATGTTGGTGACGCGGCCCTTGTGCACCGAACCGATCGGGAACTTGGCTTCGACCGAATCCCACGGATCCGACTGCAGCTGCTTCATGCCGAGCGAGATGCGGTGGGTTTCCTTGTTGATCTTGACGACCTGGACCTTGACGGTCTCGCCGATCGACAGGATCTCCGACGGGTGGTTCACGCGGCGCCACGCCATGTCGGTGACGTGGAGCAGACCGTCGACGCCGCCGAGGTCAACGAAGGCACCGTATTCGGTGATGTTCTTGACCACACCCTCGACGACCTGACCTTCGGTGAGGTTGCCGATGACTTCGGCGCGCTGTTCGGCGCGGCTTTCCTCGAGGATCGCGCGGCGCGAGACAACGATGTTGCCACGACGACGGTCCATCTTGAGGATCTGGAACGGCTGCTTGAGACCCATGAGCGGGCCGGCGTCGCGCACCGGGCGGACATCGACCTGCGAGCCGGGCAGGAAGGCCACGGCGCCGCCGAGATCGACGGTGAAGCCACCCTTGACGCGGCCGAAGATGGCGCCGTCGACGCGCTCTTCGTTCGCATAGGCTTTCTCGAGACGGTCCCAGGCCTCTTCGCGGCGGGCTTTCTCGCGCGAGATCACGGCCTCGCCACGGGCGTTTTCAACGCGGTCGAGATACACTTCCACTTCGTCGCCGACGGCGATCGAGGGGGCCTCGCCCGGGTTGGCGAATTCTTTCAGATCGACGCGGCCTTCCATCTTGTAGCCGACGTCGATGATGGCCTGGCCCGCCTCGATGGCGATGACCTTGCCCTTGACAACCGAACCTTCGTTCGGGGTGTCGATCTCGAGGCTCTCGTTCAGGAGGGCTTCGAATTCTTCCATGCTAGCTTTTTGCGACATGCGCTGAGGTGTCCTTTACATCATGGTTTGACTGGCCATGCGGTTGGCTCCGCCGGTCTTTCGTTGGATACGCCCGACAGGGTGCAGACCTGCGCCTGCCCCCTTCGGACGGGGGCCGTATAGGCGGGAATCGCCTTGCGCGCAAGGAATTTCGGGCCCTTCCCGGGCGGGTCAGGCGCTCGCGTCGAGCCGCGCGAGATAGGCGGCCTCGTCTTCGCCCGCGCCGCGCGCGTAGGGAAAGGCCGAGCCGTAGCGCCGCACCTCCTCCGCCGCCGCGACCATCCGCGCATAGATCTGCCGCGCCTCCTCGGCCGCGATCGGGCGGCGCGCGCCGTTCTCGTCGAGTTCGGCGTCAAGTTCGAGCGCGAGGAAATGGTCGTAGCCCATCGACCAGTCGGGGAAGGGCGAGGCGTCTTCGGCCGGCTCCTTCAGCAGGATCTCCAGATCGCGGTGGCGCGGATCGGCCTCGAGGCGGGCGAAAAGCGCCTCGATCGCCTCGGCCGGGCCGTGCAGCGCCTGGAAGAACTGGCCATTCGCGCGCCAGAGATAGCCGGTGATTCCCCGCGCCGCGTTGTTGCGCAGCGAGGCGCGCAGGATCGCGAGGTCGGAAGGGTCGAAATCGGGCGTGCGCGGGATCGAGCGGTAGAGCAGCTGAAGGAAGGTCATGGGGCACCGAAAACAGGGTGGCGCTCACTCTATCCGATCCGCAAGCCACTGCAATAGGGCGCAAAATCGCGCCGGGGCGCGGGCGTCTCAGTCCTGCGACACACAGAAGCGGGCGCGCAGATCGTAGCGCGGCACGGCGAAATCCACGCCGCCCGCATCGCGCTTCGGCGGCGTCGCGAAGCGCGGCTCCGGCTGCGGCACGAAGGCGCCCGAGAGGCTCGCGGGATCGAGCACCATCCCCTGGCACAGGCCGATGCCGCGCAGGGCCGCGGTGCCGCCGCGCAGGTCGATCAGGAAGCCCGATTTGCGCGCGGCCTCGGCGGCGAAGGTGAGCGGCGGCTCGATCGCGATCACCTCGGTCGCGGGGCCGAAGAGCGCCTCCTCCCCCTGCCAGCCGGTGCCGCGCGCGAAGGTGAGCGCCCAGCGCCCGGGCGGCACCAGCACGCGAAAGAAATCGCCGCCGCGGACATAGGCGGCAAGCACCGCCTCCCCGGTCTCGGGCACCGACAGTTCGAGGTAGAGATCGGCGCCCGGATCGCTTTGCACCTGGAGCGGCAGCGTGAGCGGCAGGCCGGAACGGTTCCACATCAGCCCCTCGGGCCGGGTCTCGGCGGCGAGCGGGGTAGCGAGGGCGAGGAGCAGGAGAAACGCGCGGATCATTCCCCCAAGATGGGCGCGCGGGGCGCCCGCGTCCAGATCAGCCGCGCGCCGCTGCGATCAATGTGATCGCGCGCGCGACCGCCTCCTCGATCGAGAGCGCCGAGGTGTCGAGGATCACCGCGTCGGCCGCCGGTTTCAGCGGCGCATCGGCCCGGTTCATGTCGCGCGCGTCGCGCTCGCGCACCTCGGCGAGCACCTTGCCCTCGTCGCCGCCGACTTCGAGCCAGCGCCGATGCGCGCGGACCTCGGGGCTGGCGGTGACGAAGAGCTTCACCTCCGCCTCGGGGCAGATCACCGTGCCGATGTCGCGCCCGTCGAGCACCGCACCGCCCGCGCGCCGTGCGAAGGCGCGCTGGAACTCGAGCAGCGCCTGGCGCACCTCGGGGATGACGGCGACGCGCGAGGCCGCCTGCCCCGCCTCGAGCGTGCGCAGATCGTCGCGCGCGAGGTCTTCGGGCGCGAGGCTGCGCGCCGCTTCGACCGGATCGCCGCCCTTCACCCCCACCGCACGATACAGCGCGCCGGTGTCGAGATGGGCAAAGCCGAAATGCGCCGCCACAGCCCGGCTGAGCGTGCCCTTGCCCGCCGCCGCCGGCCCGTCGATCGCCACTGTGAATGTCATGTCACCCTCGCTCCCGGATCTGCCGGCGGATTTCGAGTATTTGGACCAGGAAAAGCCCTGCCGCGAAAGCGCACGGCTTTCTTCTTGGCGAAAATACTCCCGCCGGAGGCTTCCGCCCTCTCACTTGCTCCGCAGGATGCCCGCGCCGAGCGCCTGCATCAAGGGTTCGAATACCGGGAAGGAGGTCGCGATCGGCGAACCGTCGTCGACCGAGATCGGCTGTTGCGCGGCAAGGCCCAGCACGAGGAAGCTCATCGCGATGCGGTGGTCGAGATGGGTCGCCACCGTCGCGCCGCCCGGCACGCCGCCCTGCCCGAGGCCATGCACGATCAGCGTGTCGTCATCCTCCTCGACGCGCACGCCGCAGGCCTCGAGCCCGCGCGCCATCGCGTCGATCCGGTCGCTTTCCTTCACCCGCAGCTCATGCACGCCGCGCATCACCGTGGCGCCGCGCGCACAGGCCGCGACGGCGGCGAGCACCGGGTATTCGTCGATCTGGCTTGCCGCGCGGTCTGGCGGCACCTCGATGCCGGTGAGTTCGGAAAACCGCACGCGCAGATCGGCGACCGGCTCGCCGCCCTCCTCGCGCTCGTTCTCGAAGGCGATGTCGGCGCCCATCTCGCGCAGCGTCAGGAAAAGCCCGTTGCGCGTCGGGTTCTGGCTGACGCCGGGGACGAGGATTTCCGAGCCGGGCACCAAGAGCGCCGCGCAGACCGGAAACGCCGCCGAAGACGGGTCGCGCGGCACCGCGACGTTTTGCGCGGTGAGCTCGGGCTGGCCCTGAAGGGTGATGCGGTTGCCCTCGGCCGTCACCTCGACCGTGACCTCGGCACCGAAGCCGCGCAGCATGCGTTCGGTGTGATCGCGCGTCGCGGTCTTCTCGATCACCACGGTCTGGCCCGGCGCGTTGAGCCCGGCAAGCAGCACCGCCGATTTCACCTGCGCGGAGGCCATCGGCGTCGCGTAGGTGACCGGCACCGGCTCGGCCGCGCCGACGAGCGTCATCGGCAGCCGCCCGCCCGCACGCCCATAGGCCCGCGCGCCGAAGAGCGCGAGCGGATCGGTCACCCGCCCCATCGGGCGCTTGCGCAGGCTCGCATCGCCGGTGAAGGTCGCCGAGATCGGCGAGGTGGCCATGCAGCCCATGATGAGCCGCACGCCGGTGCCGGAATTGCCGCAGTCGATCACGTCCTCCGGCTCGGCGAAACCGCCGACGCCGACGCCCTCGACCGTCCAGTGCCCTTCGCCCAGCCGCGTCACCGTGGCCCCGAAGGCCGCCATCGCCTTCGCGGTGTCGAGCACGTCCTGCCCTTCGAGCAGGCCGGTGATCTCGGTCTTGCCCACGGAAAGCGCGCCGAGGATCAGCGCGCGATGGCTGATCGACTTGTCGCCCGGCACCTCGGCCACGCCCTGCAGCGCGCCGCCGCGCCGCGCGGTCATCTTGATCGGATCGCCGTGGCCGGCCATGGAAACCTCCCTCGAAAGTTCGGCCCCTGTTAGCGCAGGCCGACAGATCGCGAAAGCCCCCGGGCTTTTTCCTGGCTCAAATACTCGAATCCGCGCTCAGCCCTTGTGGAAGGTCGCGTAATCGGGCACCCGGCCCTCGCGCAGCGCCTTCTGCTCGTAGCGCGTCGAGATCCAGTCGCCCCAGGCCGTGCCCGAATGCGCGGTGAGCGTGAAGCCCGCCTTCGGCACTTCGCGCAGCGCCTGATCCATGTAATCGGGGATGTCGGTCGCAACGCGGAACTCGGCGCCCGGTTCGAGCACGCGGGCGAGCGGGACCAGATGGTCCTGCGTGACGAAGCGGCGGCGGTGATGGCGGCGCTTCGGCCAGGGGTCGGGGTAGTTCAGGAAGGCCTTCGCGATGCAGCCCTCGGGCAGCACTTCGAGCAGGTCGCGCGCATCGCCCGGGTAGACGGCGAGATTGGTCACCCCGGCCAGACGGATCTTGCCGAGCAACATCGCGACGCCGTTGATGAAGGGCTCGCAGCCGATCAGGTTCACGCCCGGGTAGGTTGCGGCCATATGCACCAGATGCTCGCCGCCGCCGAAGCCCACCTCGAGCCAGACCGGCGCGTCATTGCCGAAGATCGAGGCCGGGTCGATCACCTCGCGCGCGGGGTTGTCGGCGGCCGAGATCCCCTGCGGCGTCAGACTCGCGAGGTCTTCGCTCAGATAGGTCTTCTGGCTCGCCCGCATCGTCTTGCCCGAGCGGCGGCCATAGAAATTGCGCCACTCCGGGCGGGGGGCGGCGTCTTCGCCTTCGGGGATGTCGCTCTCGTCACTCATGGGCCGGGCCTCTAGGCCGCCTGCCCGCGCGGGTCAAGCCTCAGCCGCGCTGGATCAGGAAAAGCCCGATCCCCATCAGCCCGATCCCGGTGCCGCGCAGCGCAGTGACGGGGCGCGCGATCGCGCCGAACAGGCCGAACTGGTCGATCAGCGCGGCGGAGATCATCTGCCCCATCAGCACGAAGAAGACCGCATTGCCGACCCCGAATTTCGGCGCGACGAAGGTGACGGAGAGCACGTAGAAACAGACGAGCAGCCCGGCGAGGAACAGATGGCGCGGCTGCGTCGGCACATGGGCAAGTGCCGAGGGCCCGGCCGAGGCCAGCATCACCACCACCGCACCGGTGAGCGCCACGCAAAACAGCACCACCGCCGCCACCACCGGCGAGCCGATCCTGCTGCCAAGCTGCGCGTTGAGCGCGGCGAGCACCGGAATCCCGATCCCCGCGGCCAGCATCACCGCGCCATAGCGAAATCCATCGCCCATGAAACCCTCCCTGATCTCCCTTCGGAGAGGCTGCCTCGGGAGGCGGCGGCGCGCAAGCCCTCAGCCGCGGCCGCGATAGGGCGCGACGCCCTGATCGGGGATCCAGACGCCCTCGGGCGGGGTGCCGGTCTGCCAGAAGACGTCGATCGGGATGCCGCCGCGCGGATACCAATAGGCGCCGATGCGCAGCCATTTCGGCGCGAGCAGTTCGACCAGTCGCATCGCGATCGCGACCGAGCAGGTCTCGTGGAAGGCGCCGTGGTTGCGGAAGCTTGCGAGGTAGAGTTTCAGCGACTTGCTTTCGACCAGCCACTCGCCCGGGATGTAGTCGATCACGATATGGGCGAAATCGGGCTGACCGGTCATCGGGCAGAGCGAGGTGAACTCGGGCGCGGTGAAGCGCACGAGGTAATCGGCGCCCGGATAGGAGGCGGGAACGCGTTCGAGCACCGCCTCCTCGGGCGAGGCGGGGGCGGTCGTGGCATGGCCGAGCTGGGTCAGGCCGGTGGTATCGGTGCGTTCCATGGGGGCCTCGCGGTGCCTGGGGATGTGGAAACGGGGGGCTGTCTGCCCCCCGCGCCCCCCGAAGGTATTTCGGGCAAGATGAAGGGAAACGCCTCAGAGCGCCTTTTTCAGCGCCTCGGTGAGGTCGGTCTTTTCCCAGCTGAAGCCGCCGTCGGCCTCCGGCGCGCGGCCGAAATGGCCATAGGCCGCGGTGCGCGCGTAGATCGGGCGGTTCAGGTCGAGATGGGTGCGGATGCCGCGCGGCGTCAGATCCATGCATTTCGCGACGATCCGCTCGATCTCCTCGTCGGGGACGGTGCCGGTGCCATAGGTGTCGACATAGATCGAGAGCGGCTTCGCCACGCCGATCGCGTAGCTCACCTGAATGAGGCATTTCTGCGCGAGCCCGGCGGCCACCACGTTCTTCGCCAGATAGCGCGCGGCATAGGCGGCCGAGCGGTCGACCTTGGTCGGATCCTTGCCCGAGAAGGCGCCGCCGCCATGGGGCGCCGCGCCACCATAGGTGTCGACGATGATCTTGCGCCCGGTGAGGCCGGCGTCGCCGTCGGGCCCGCCGATGACGAAGGTGCCGGTCGGGTTCACCCACCATTCGGTGCGCTCGTCGATCCAGCCCGCGGGCAGAACCTCGCGGATATAGGGCTCGACGATGGCGCGGATGTCGTCTGAGGTCTGGCTTTCGTATTTGTGCTGGGTCGAGAGCACGATCGAGGTCACGCCGACCGGGCGGCCGTGCTCGTAGCGCACCGAAAGCTGCGATTTCGCATCGGGGCCGAGCGTCGGTTCGGCGCCGGATTTGCGCACCTCGGCGAGGCGGCGCAGGATCGCATGGCTATAGAGGATCGGCGCCGGCATCAGCTCGGGCGTCTCATCCGTCGCATAGCCGAACATGATGCCCTGATCGCCCGCGCCGTCCTTGTCGACGCCCTGCGAAATATGCGCCGATTGCGCATGCAGGTAGTTCGCGAATTTCAGCGTCGCCCAGTGGAAGGCGTCCTGTTCGTAGCCGATGTCCTTCACACAGTCGCGCACGATGCCGTCGATCCGGCTCATGAAATCGGCAAGCCGCGCCTTGTCGGAAAGCCCGACCTCGCCGCCGACGACGACCTGATTGGTGGTCGCGAAGGTCTCGCAGGCGACGCGGGCGTTCGGCTCCTCGGCGATCAGCGCGTCGAGGACGGCGTCGGAGATTCGGTCGCAGACTTTATCGGGATGGCCCTCCGAAACGGATTCGGAGGTGAAGACGTAGTTTTCGCGCGGCATCGGCTGGTGCTCCATTGAAAGATCCCCACCCCGTCAGGAAGCCGTTGGGGTGGTTCGGTGAGTGTGCCTAGACCCGGGTTAAGGTCGGGTCAACGCGGTATCTGCCTGCGCGCAGGAAAATTGCAAGGGCAAGGGCCAGAACAAATCCGATCAGCGACATGTCGCCGATGCGCGCGTAAAGCGTGACGGGCAGCGCCGGCGGCAGGGGCGCGTCGATCACGCCCTGCACGCCCATGCCGAGCTCCTCGATCACCCGGCCCTTCGCGTCCACCATCGCGCTCACCCCGGTATTGGCCGCGCGCGCGAGCGGCAGGCCGAATTCGATCGCGCGCAGCCGCGCCTGGGCGAGGTGCTGCCAGGGGCCGGAGACCTCGCCGAACCAGGCGTCATTCGTCACCTGCAGAAGGAACGAGGGGCGGCGCGGCACGTCGCGGATATCCTGCGGGAAGACCGCCTCGTAGCAGATCAGCGGCTCGGCAAGGCCAAGCTTGCCCATGTCGAAAAGCCGCGGCCCGGTCCCCGCGGAATAGCCGTTGCCCTCCTGCGCGGCGAAGGCATGGATGCCAAGGCGCGCCATCACATCGCCCCAGGGGATATATTCGCCGAAGGGGACGAGGTGGATCTTGTCGTAAAGCGCCTCGGCGGTGCCGCCCGGGCCAATGAGCGCGAGGGAATTGTAATAGCGCATCCCCTCCGAGCGCTGGATGCCAAGCGCGACGGGCACGCCGCCGGCGGCATCGGCGATCATCCGCAGCCCGTCGCCCGGATCGTCGAGCAGGAAGGGCACGGCGGTTTCCGGCCAGACGATCAGATCGGGGCGCGGCTTGCCCTCGGCCGGCGCCTGCGCGGTCAGATCGAGATGGCGGTAGAAGAAGGGCAGCCGATATTCGGGCAGCCATTTCAGCGCCTGCGCCGCGTCGGGCTGCACGAGGCGCAGGTTCAGCGTGGGGGTGCGCGGCGCCTCGGGCGCGGCAAGGCGCATCTCGCCGCCTTGCCAGAGTGCGGCGAGGACGAGCGCGGCGATGCCCTCGCCGATCCAGCGCCGTTTCGGCGCGGCAATGAGCCAGGGCGCGACGGCAAGCGCGAGGGTGATCGCGCTCAGCCCGAGCGGGCCGACGAAAGCCGCCGCCTGCGCGACCGGCGTACCGATCCAGATATGACCGAAGAGCACCCAGGGGAAACCGGTGAAGACATAGGAGCGCAAGGCGTCGGAGAGCACGAGCCCCACCGCCATGCCGGCGGCACGTTGTGGGGCGGTGGCGCCAAGCCGCGCGCCAAGGCCCAGCCCCAGCGCCCAGAACAGCCCCATCCCCGCCGACATGAAGATCAGCGCGAAGGGCGCCATCCAGCCATAGACCTCGGGCTCGACGAAGAAGGGCTCGACGATCCAGAACATCGCGAGCGCGGCATAGCCGAAGCCCGCGGCGAAACCGATCCAGCCCGGGGAGAAGCGCTGCGCGAGCGGAAAGAGCGGCCAGAGCGCGATCAGCGCGAGCCACCACAGATCGAAGGGCGCCTGCCCGAGCGCGACACCCGCGCCGAGCGCCGCACCCGCGGCCAGCGCCCAAAGCGGCGGGCGCCGGGGCGCGCGAAGGAAACTGGGCAGGCGCATGAGGCGGGTCACTCGGCCGGCGCAACGCCGGGCAGGCGGATGCGCAGCCGCTTTATCCGGCGCGGATCGGCGTCGAGGATCTCGTATTCGACGCCGTTTTCGCCCTTGATCACCTCGCCGCGCGCGGGCACCCGGCCGATCTGCATGAAGACGAGACCGCCCATCGAATCGATCTCCTGCTCCTCCTCCGGATCGGCGAGGGTCATGCCGATCTCGGCCTCGAACTCGCGCAGCGGCGCGCGCGCCTGCACCACCCATTGCCCGGGTTTCTCGAGCTTCCAGAAGCCGCCCTCGGCCTCGTCATGCTCATCCTCGATCTCGCCGATCACCTGCTCGATCAGATCCTCGAGCGTGACGAGCCCGTCGACCCCGCCATATTCGTCGATCACGAGGGCCATGTGGATGCGCTGCACCTGCATCTTTTGCAGGAGCACCCCGATCGGCATGCTTGGCGGCACGTAAAGCAGCGGGCGCAACAGCTTGCGCAGCGAGAACCGGCCCGAACCGCCGCCAAAGCCCCATTCGAGCGCCAGATCCTTCAGGTGGATCAGGCCGAGCGGGGTGTCGAGCGTCTCCTTGAACACCGGCAGGCGCGAATAGCCCTGCGCGCGGAACACCTCGACCAGCTCGTCGCGCGGGATGGTGACCGGCACGGCGACGATCTCCACCTTCGGGATCGCGACATCGCCGACCCGCATCTTGCGCAGGTTGCCCAGCCCCGGCGTCGGCGCCGGTGGCGGCGCGTGGACGGCCTCGGGGGCCTCGCCCTCGGTTTCGGAAGCGGCGCCCAGAGCGCCGAACAAACGTCCTAACAAACCGCGCGAGTGCGGTTCGGACGAACTCTCGCCCGCGTCGGGTTCCGACGCCGGGGCGTTGGCGGGGGACACCCCGTCAGCGACTTGTCCCATCGTTCCTTTCCAGAATGCACGGCCTCACGGCCGCATCATCTCTCATATGGGTTACCAATTCCCAACTGCGCAAGAATGCGCACTTCGATCGCTTCCATCAAGGTGGCATCTGCATCACGCACGTGATCGTAACCAAGAAGATGCAGCACGCCATGCACGATCAGGTGGGTGACGTGGTCGGCAAGCGGAATATTGCCCTCGACCGCCTCGCGTGCGCAGGTCTCGAACGCGATCGCGATATCGCCGAGGCTGTCGCGTTCACCCGGCACGAAGGGCTCGGGGAAATACGGCTCGCCGCCGTCTTCCTCGGAGGCGAGATCCTGCGCGGGCCAGCTCAGCACATTGGTGGGTTTCGGCTTCGCGCGGTGTTCGCCGTTCAGCACCGCGATGCGCGCGTCGTCACAGCCGAGCAGGCTGATCTCCCACTCCGCGGCGACCAGCTCCTGGTCGGCCAGCGTGGCGCGCGCGGCGCGTTCGGAGAGCGCGGGGAGGTCGATCTCCTCCCAGCGCCCGTCCTCGATCAGTATATCAACCAGCGGCTCCGACATCGTCGCGGTCATAAGCGTCGATGATCCGCGCCACAAGGGGGTGACGCACCACATCGGCGGCGGTGAAGTAGTTGAAGGAGATCCCCTTCACGCCGTCGAGAATGCGCTCGGCATCGTGAAGGCCCGAGGCGGTGCCGCGCGGCAGGTCGATCTGCGAGCGGTCGCCGGTGATCACCATGCGGCTCCCCTGCCCGAGGCGGGTGAGGAACATCTTCATCTGCATCGTCGTCGCGTTCTGCGCCTCGTCGAGCACGACGAAGGCGTTCGACAGCGTGCGGCCGCGCATGAAAGCGAGCGGCGCGATCTCGATGCGCTTCTCCTCCATCAGCTTCTGCATCTGCTTGGCGGGGAGGAAGTCGTTCAGCGCGTCGTAAAGCGGCTGCATGTAGGGATCGACCTTCTCCTTCATGTCGCCGGGCAGGAAGCCGAGGCGCTCGCCCGCCTCGACGGCGGGACGGGAGAGGATGATCTTGTCGACATGGCCGCCGATCAGCATGGTGACGCCGACGGCCACCGCGAGATAGGTCTTGCCGGTGCCGGCCGGGCCGATGCCGAAGGCGAGCTCGTTCTCGAACAGCGCCTTCACATAGGCCTTCTGCGCCTCGGTCCGCGGTTCGACCTGCTTCTTGCGGGTGCGGATCTCGTATTTGCCGGCGGCGAACATCTCGAGCTGCTCGTCCACCGTCATGCCCGCATTGCCGAGATCGGCCATGCGCACCGCGGCGTCGACCTCGCCCGCGTCGAGCGCCTTGCCGCCCTCGAGCCGCTGATAGAGGTGTTGCAGGATCGCCGCCGCCTGGGCCTGGGTTTCCGGGGTGCCGACCACGGCGAGCTGATTGCCGCGGCGCAGGATATGGACACCGAGCTTGTGCTCGATCTGGGCGAGGTTGCGGTCAAATTCTCCGCAAAGGTCGATCAGCAACCGGTTGTCGGGAAACTCAAGCAGCGTTTCATATGCTTCCTGAGAACGAGGCGGGGTGATCGCGCTGAAGCCCAATAACGTCTCCCTGGCTGGCGTTGATGTAGATATGGTGCCTCTCCCCCCGGATTCACGCAAGTCTTGGTTTATTTTTCGTCACCACTGCGTGCAGATTTCATCAAACTGTAATGAATTAGGCCGTGCGGAGCGCCGCACGGCCTTTTTGCCCAAATTTTGAGCAAGTGATTATTCGAAGTTCGACGTCCGCACCGGATCGGCGATTTCGCCGCCCGATTTGAACGGGCCGACCGCGGTCGAGGCCGGGCCCGCGCCCGAGCAGATCGGCTTGCCGTAATCGTCGACACGCTCGGTCATGTAGCCTTCGACGCCGTCGTCGATGATCCAGTGGTCGCAGCCTTCCGGGTCGATCCAGACACCGGCCTTGAGCTGGCTCAGGTGCTTGGCGCCGCCGATGTTGCGGTCCCAGCCCTTGTCCGAGGGTTCCGCGTCGCAGGCGGCGAGGCCGGCGACGGCGCCGAGGAGCACGAGGAATTTGATCGCTTTCATGTCCCTGCCCCTCACTTCACGCAGATGATTTCGACGCGGCGGTTCTGCGCCATGCCGGCGGCCGTCGCGTTGGTCGCGCGCGGCCAGCGCTCGCCATACCAGTTCACCGCGAGCACCGGCGCGCCCACCGAATTGGCGACCCCGGCGACGGCCTCGGCGCGGCGCTTCGAGAGGCCCATGTTGTATTCGTCCGAGGCGCGGCTGTCGGTGTGGCCGGTGATGATGAAGCTGCGCGCCTGCGCGGTGCGGAAGAAGTTCTCCAGCGTCGAGCGGCCCGAGGCGGTGAGCTTCGAGCTGTCGGTGGTGAACAGCGTGTCGGTCGGGATCACGCCGCAGACGTCGCGGTGGCAGACCGGGCGGCCGTCGCGGGTCTTGCGCGCATCCATATAGCCCTCGGCGCCATCGTCCATCGCCCAGTGCTCGCAGCCATCGGGGTCGATCCAGATCGTCGGCACGTATTTCTCGGCGCGCTGGGTCATCGCCTGATCCTGCGCCGAGGCCGGGCCGAAGGAGGCCCCGAGCATCAGGGCCGCAGCGCCAAGCGCCACCGCCACGGGTTTCCATGCCTTGCCGATCCGGTCCATCGCCGCCACTGCCTCCTCGATAATCCCCACCAGCCCCGAAGGGCTGTTAACTAAATTTCACTTACAGTAGCAAAACCGTGCGGGTTTGAAAGGAAATTCACCCATATATTGTAGCTTTTCGACGAACAAACCGCCGCATCTGCGGGGCCGATTTCCGCAACGGAAACGATTTCGCCACAATTGCACCCGAATGCGCCGGGGCGACGCAACCGGGGGCGGCAGCGTTCAGAGCAATTCGCCGGCCAGAGAATTCGGCGCGCTGGCAGTGATTCTCACTTTGCGCAGAGTGCCTTGCAGGTTTTCCGCGGGCGCGCTCACATGCACCGCCTGCAGGTAATCCGATTTGCCGACCCATTGCCCGGGCAGCCGGCCCGGCTTCTCGAAAAGCACGCCGACCTCGCGCCCGACCATCGCTTCCTGCGCGGCATGCTGCTGCGCGGTGATCAGCGCCTGCAGCTCCTGCAGCCGCGCATCGGCGACCTCGGAGGCCACGCCCTCGCGGTTCGCCGCGGGCGTGCCGGGGCGCGGCGAATACTTGAAGGAGAAGGCCGCGCCATAGCCCACGGCGCGGATCAGATCGAGGCTCGCCTGATGGTCGGCGTCGCTCTCGCCCGGGAAGCCCGCGATGAAATCCGAACTGAGCATGATGTCGGGCCGCGCGGCGCGGATCCGCTCGATCAGCCGCAGATAATCCTCGGCGGTGTGATGGCGGTTCATCAGCTTGAGGATCCGGTCGGATCCCGACTGCACCGGCAGATGCAGATAGGGCATCAGCTTCGCCTCGGCGCCATGCGCCTCGATCAGGTCGTCGGCCATGTCGTTCGGATGCGAGGTGGTGTAGCGGATCCGCTCCAGCCCCTCGATCCGGGCAAGTTCGCGCACGAGGCGCCCAAGGCCCCAGGCGCCGCCTTGCCCCTCGCCGTGATAACCGTTGACGTTCTGGCCCAGGAGCGTGATCTCCTTCACCCCTTTCGCCACCAGCTTCTCCGCCTCCGCCATGATCCGCGCGACCGGGCGCGAGATCTCGGCGCCGCGCGTATAGGGCACGACGCAGAAGGCGCAGAACTTGTCGCAGCCCTCCTGCACGGTGAGGAACGCCGTCGGCCGGTTCGAGGCCGGGCGCTCGGGCAGCAATTCGAAGCGGTCCTCGGTCGGGAATTCGGTGTCGACCGGTTTCTCGCCGCGCTCGGTCGCCGCCACCATCTCGGGCAGGCGGTGATAGTTCTGCGAGCCGACGACGAGATCGACGAGCGGCATCCGGCGCATGATCTCCGCCCCCTCGGCCTGCGCGACGCAGCCGGCGACGCCGATCTTCAGATCGGGCTTCGCCTCCTTGAACGGGCGCAGCCGACCGAGGTCGGAATAGACCTTCTCCGCCGCCTTCTCGCGGATGTGGCATGTGTTGAGCAGCACCATGTCCGCCTCGGCCGGATCGTCGGTCAGCTGATAGCCCTGCGCCCCCATGGCCTCGGCCATGCGCTCGCTGTCATAGACGTTCATCTGACAGCCGTAGGTCTTGATATGCAGCTTCTTCGGCGCGTCCGTCATGGCGATCCCCCGCGGTTCAGACCCGCCCGATACAGCAAAACCGCCCCGCGCTGCAACCTCGCCCCCGCTTGCAATCCCCCGCCCCTTCGCCGATCCTGCCGGGAAACGACGCAGGCAGGCCGGTTCCATGGATTACGCATCGCTCGAGACATTCCTCGCCGAGGGCAAGGCGGCGCTCGCCAAGGGGCCGATCGCGATGATCCTCGTCGAGGATCTGGTCGAGGTCGAAAGCACGATCCGCCACCATCTGAAGGCCGGTTTCGCCGCGCCCCTCGTCTTCGCGCCCGAGGCGCTCACCCTGCCCGGGGATCTCGCCGAAAAGATCCACCGCATTCCCTGGAACATGCACGCGCCCGAGGCGCTGGTGCGCGCGGTGAACCCGGTGATCGCCGCCGCTCCGCCCGGCACCTGGATGTATTACTGCTTCAACGCGGAATACCTGTTCTTCCCCTTCTGCGAGAGCCGCACCGTGCGCGAGCTGCTCGCCTTCCACACCGAGGAACGGCGCGCGGCGATGCTGAGCTATGTCGTCGACCTCTACGCGCCCGATCTCGAGAAGAACCCGAATGCGGTGAACCTGACCGAGGCGATGCTCGATCGTTCGGGCTATTACGCGCTCGGCCGGCCCGATCCGGAGAACCAGGGCCATCCGAAGGAGCGGCAGCTGAATTTCTATGGCGGGCTGCGCTGGCGCTTCGAGGAGCATATTTCGGAAAAGCGGCGCAAGATCGACCGGATCGCGCTCTTCCGCAGCGCGCCGGGGCTTACGCTGCGGCCCGATCACACCTTTTCCGACGAGGAATACAACACCTACGCCTGCCCCTGGCACCACAACCTGACCGCGGCGATCGCCTCCTTCCGCGTCGCCAAGGCGCTGAAATACAACCCCGGTTCGACCTATGACATCCCGACCTTCCGCTGGTCGAATTCGGTGCCCTTCGACTGGTCGAGCCAGCAGCTGATGGATCTCGGGCTGATGGAGCAGGGGCAGTGGTTCTGAGCGCGCCCTGCCCGGGGCCGGTGCGGACAGATCGCCGCAGCCCGGTTGCCGGGGCGCAGGCTCCGGTCTAGCTCTGCCCGGTACAGCGAACCGGCCGGAGCGATGAGCGAAACAGATCCCCCCAAAGACCGCCCGCAGGCGGCGCTCGCCCGGCTTGCCGCCCCGGTCAACCGCGCGCTCAATGCCGCAGGTGCGCTGTCGGCGCTGGCCGAGCTGATCTGGGCGGCGCAATCGGCGGTGGTGGCGCTGGCGATCGGCGGGCTCGTCACGCCGCCCGCGGCGCTTTCGCCGCTTGTGGCCGCGGCGCTCTTCGCGCTGCTCGCCGCGTTGCGCGCCGGGCTCGACGCCTGGGCTGCGGCACTTGCGCAGCGTGCGGCGACGCGGCTCGTCGCCGATCTGCGCCACCGGCTGATCGGCCCCGCCGCGCGGCTCGATGCGCGCGCGACGCTTGCCCCCGCGGCGCTCGCGACGCTTGCGGGGGAGAAATCCGCCGCCCTCGCGCCCTGGGCCGCGCGCTACCAGCCGGCGATGATGCGCACCCGGATCGTGCCGCTCGTGCTCCTGCTCTGCACCCTGCCCTTTTCCTGGCTCGCCGCGGTGATCCTGCTGATCGCCGGCCCGCTCATTCCGCTCTTCATGGCGCTCGTCGGCATGGCGGCACAGGAGGCGTCGGAGCGGCAGATGGCGCAGATCGGCACGCTCAACGGCGAGCTGGTCGAGCGCGTCGCCGCCGCGGCCGACCTTCGGCTTCTGGGCGCCGAGGCGCGCGCCGGCCGCTCCCTCGCCGTGGCCTCCGAAACCCTGCGCGAGCGCACGATGCGGGTGCTGGCCGTCGCCTTCCTCTCCTCGACCGTGCTCGAGCTTTTCTCGGCGCTCGGCGTCGCGCTCGTCGCCGTCTACGTCGGCTTCAACCTGCTCGGCGAGATCCCCTTCGGGAGTTGGGGCGCGCTGCTCACCCCCTCCGCCGGCATCTTCATCCTGATGATCGCGCCCGAGTTCTTCCAGCCGCTGCGCGATCTCGCCGCGGCCTGGCACGACCGTGCCTCGGCCCTCGCCGTCGCGGGCGAAATCGCCGAGGCCGAGGCCATGCTGTCCCGCGAGGGCGCGATCCTCGGCACCGGCGCGCCGGCTGAGGCCCTGTCCCCCGCGCCGCTTTCCTGGGCGGGGCTGCGCCTGCGCCCCGGCCCCGGTGCCGCGCCGATCGCGCCCCCCGACGGCAGCGTCGCGCCGGGCGAGGCGGTGGCGCTCGCCGGCCCCTCGGGCGCGGGCAAGACGACACTGCTCACCGCGCTCGCCGGGCTGATCCGGCCCGAAGCGGGGGAGATCCGCTGGGGCGAGACCCCGCTCACCGTCGAAACCGCCGATGCGATCCGCGCCGGCATCGGCTGGCTGCCGCAGGCGCCCCGCTTCATCGACGCGCCGCTCGCCGAGGCGCTGACGCTCGGGCGCCCGGGCGATTTGCCCGCCGCGCTGAAGGCCGCGCAGGCCGAGGGCATCGTCGCCGCCCTGCCCGGCGGGCTGACGGCGCGGCTCGGCGATATCGGCGGCGGCGTTTCGGGCGGCGAGGCGCGGCGGCTGATGATCGCGCGCGCGGCGCATTCCGGCGCGCGGCTGATCCTCGCCGACGAACCGACCGCCGATCTCGACCCGGAGACCGCGGCGCAGGTGCTCGCGGCGCTCCTGACCCTGCGCGCGCGCGGCGCGGCGCTGCTGATCGCGAGCCATGACCCCGCGGTGATCGCCGCGATGGACCGGGTGATCCCGATCGGGGAGGAGGCACGATGAAACCGCTTCTGCGCATCGCGCGCCGCCTGATCGCAGCCGAGCCGGTCGCCTTTGGCCGCGGGCTGATCCTCGGCATCACCGTGCTCGTCATGGGCACCGCGCTCCTTGGCCTGTCCGGCTGGTTCGTCACCGCCGCCGCCGCCGCGGGCATCGCCGGCGTCGGCATCGGCTTCGACTTCTTCCGCCCCTCCGCCGGCGTCCGTTTCCTTGCCCTTGGCCGCGCCGCCGCGCGCTATGGCGAGCGGATGCTCACCCATGACGCCACGCTGCGCGCGCTTTCCGCCCTGCGCGGCACGCTTTACGCCGGCGTCACCCGCCTGCCCTACGAGGCGCAGGCGCGGCTGCGCGGGGCCGAGGCGCTGAACCGGCTTACCGCCGATGTCGACGCGCTCGACGGGCTGGCGCTGCGCCTCGTGCTGCCGGCGGTGAGCGCGGTCGCGGTGCAGGCGGCGGGTTTTGCCGCGCTCTGGTTCCTCGTCGCGCCGATCACCGCCTGGGTCACGCTGGCGACCTATGCGCTCGGCGGCGGGCTGGCGCTCGCCCTCACCGCGCGCCGCGCGAAGGCACAGGCGGCGACGACCGAGGCCGCCGCGCAAACGATCCGTGCCCGCGTGCTCGACCTGATGCAAAGCCGCGCCGATCTCGCCGTCGCCGGTGCGCTCGCGCGGCAGAGTTCGCAGGCCACAGGGGCCGTCGATGCCGAGGCCGCCGCCCAGGGCGCGCTGCAACGCACCGAGCGGCGCGGCGATGCGGCGCTGATGCTGACCACCGGTATCGCCGCGGCGCTGGCGCTTGCTACCGCCGGCCCGCTGGCGAGCGCCGGCACGATCACCCCCGCCGAGGCCGCGATCGGCTTCTTCGTCGCGCTGGCGCTGGGCGAAAGCCTCTCGCTCCTGCGCCGCGGCCTTGCCGAGCTCGGCCGGATGCAGGGCGCCGCGGCGCGGGTGCTCGCGCTCTCCGACACGCCGCCCCGCCCTGCCCCCTCAAGCGACATCCCGACCGACCGCCAGGCGCCGCTCCTCGCCGTGACCGGCCTTTCGCTTCAGCGCGCCGGTGCCGCGCGCGCGGCCTTCGGCCCGCTCGATCTGAGCCTGCGCGCGGGGGAGTGGCTCGCGATCTCCGGCCCCTCGGGCGCCGGGAAATCGACGCTGCTCGCCACCCTCGCCGGGCTGATTGCGCCGAGCGCGGGCGCGGTGCGGCTGCAGGGCCGCGCCCTGCCCGACTGGCCCGAGGCGGAGCTGCGCGCGACGCTCACCCTCGTGCCGCAGCGCGCCGCGCTGATCGCGGGCACGGTGGCCGAAAACCTCGCCCTCGCCCAGCCCGAGGACGCGCCGCCCGACGAGGCCGCGCTTTGGCGCGCACTCGAGGCGGTGGCGCTCGCCGACACTTTGCGCGCGCGCGACGGGCTCGCGACCCGGCTCGGCCCCGGCGGCGCGGGGCTTTCGGGCGGGCAGGCACGGCGCCTCGCGCTTGCCCGCGCGGCGCTGCGTCGCCCGGCGCTGATGCTGCTCGACGAGCCGAGCGAGGGGCTCGATCCGGCCACCGCGGCGGCGGTTTTCACCGGTCTGCGCCAGCTCCTGCCCGAGTCGGGTTTCGTCGTCGTCAGCCATCGCGCCGCCGACCGGAATTTCGCCGATCACCATTTCGTGTTGTCAATTCCTTGATAAATTTGGAAGATACACAGGCATGGGCGGATTTTTGCGCAGCCTGCGACCAAGTGCCCCTTTGATTGCGAAGCCGCGGGGGCGCAGGAAAGCCGAAGATGCATTTACGGAAAATATTTTCCGCCCATGCACCTTTTACGGGGCCCCACGCGCCGCCCCGATCTGAAACGAAACGGAGAAGACGATGGAGCTTGATATTGTCGAGCTGTCGCGACTGCAGTTCGCGATGACAGCGCTTTATCACTTCCTCTTCGTGCCGCTCACGCTTGGTCTGTCGATCATCGTGGCGATCATGGAGACGGTATATGTGATGACCGCCCGCCCGATCTGGCGACAGATGACGAAGTTCTGGGCCACCTTGTTCGGCATCAACTTCGTGCTCGGTGTCGCCACCGGCATCACGATGGAATTCCAGTTCGGCATGAACTGGTCCTATTACTCGCATTACGTCGGCGACATCTTCGGTGCGCCGCTCGCGATCGAGGGGCTGATGGCCTTCTTCATGGAAGCCACCTTCGTCGGGCTGATGTTCTTCGGCTGGGAGAAGCTCTCGCGCGTCGGGCACCTGGTGGTGACCTGGCTCGTGGCGATCGGCTCCAACTTCTCCGCGCTCTGGATCCTGATCGCCAATGGCTGGATGCAGAACCCGGTCGGCGCCGAATTCAACCCGATGACGATGCGGATGGAGATGACCTCCTTCTTCGACGTCGTCTTCAACGAGGTGGCGCAGGCGAAATTCGTCCATACCGTTTCGGCGGGCTATGTGACGGCCTCGATCTTCGTGCTCGGCGTTTCCGCCTGGTACATGCTCAAGGGCCATCACTTCGAACTCGCGCGGCGCTCGATCGCGGTTGCGGCGGCCTTCGGCCTCGCCTCGGCCTTCTCGGTCGTGATCCTCGGCGACGAGTCGGGCTACAACGCCTCTCTGAACCAGAAGATGAAGCTCGCCGCGATCGAGGCGATGTGGGAAACGGAGCCGGCCCCGGCCTCCTTCACCCTCTTCGGCATCCCCGATCAGGAAGCGCGCGAAACCCATTACGCGGTGAAGATCCCCTTCGCGATGGGCCTTCTCGGCACCCGCTCGCTGACCGAGCAGATCCCCGGCATCGACCAGCTGGTCGCGCAGGCGGAAACCCGCGTGCGCTCGGGCATCCTCGCCTATGACGCGCTGATGCAGATCCGCGCGGCGAAGGGCAATGTCACCCCCGAGGAAAAGGCCGCTTTCGAGGAACACTCGAAGGATCTCGGCTTTGCCTTCCTGCTCAAGCGCTATGTCGACGATCCGCGGCAGGCGACCGAAGAGCAGATCGTGAAGGCGGCGAACGACACCGTTCCCACCGTCTGGCCGATCTTCTGGTCGTTCCGCCTGATGGTGGCGCTCGGCTTCTCCTTCATCGCGATCCTCGGCTATTTCTTCGTGGTCGCGAATTTCAAGGGGATGAAATACCCGCGCTGGGCGCTCCGCTTCGCCGTGATCGTGATCCCGGCGCCCTGGATCGCCGCGGAACTCGGCTGGTTCACCGCCGAATTCGGGCGTCAGCCCTGGACGGTGGACGGCGTCTTGCCGACCGCGCTTTCGGTCAGCCATCTCTCGGCGGCCGATCTCGCGATCACGCTGGCCGGCTTCGTGACCTTCTACTCGATCCTCTTCATCATCGAGATGGGCCTGATGATCAAATACATCCGGAAGGGCCCCTATCAGGATGTCGCGGAAACCAACGAATGGCAGCGTCAGCACGAGGCGCGGCTGATGGCGCTCGACGCCCCTGTCACCCAGCCTGCGGAGTAAGATCATGATCCTCAGTGACCTCATCACTCTCGATATCCTGCGCGTGATCTGGTGGCTCCTGCTCGGCGTGCTGCTGATCGGCTTCGCCGCGACGGACGGCTTCGACATGGGGGTGGGCGCGCTCCTGCCCTTCGTGGCGAAGTCCGACACCGAGCGGCGGGTCGTCATCAACACCGTCGGCCCCGTGTGGGAAGGCAACCAGGTGTGGTTCATCCTCGGCGGCGGCGCGATCTTCGCGGCCTGGCCACCGCTCTACGCGGTCAGTTTCTCGGGCTTCTACCTCGCGATGTTCGCGGTGCTCGCGGCGCTGATCCTGCGGCCCGTCGGCTTCAAATATCGCTCGAAGCGCGAAAGCGCGGCCTGGCGCAATGGCTGGGACTGGGCGCTCTTCGTCGGCGGCGCGGTGCCCGCGCTGATCTTCGGCGTGGCGGTCGGCAATGTCCTGCAGGGCGTGCCGTTCCAGATCACCGAAGACCTGATGCCGCTCTATCCCGGCGCCTTCTACGCGAAGTTCCTCGGCCTGCTGAACCCCTTCGCGATCCTCGCGGGCGTCGTCTCGCTCACCATGCTGCTGATGCATGGCGCGGCCTGGCTCACGCTCAAGACCGAGGGCGCGGTGCAGGACCGGGCGAAGTCGATCGGCACCGTGGCGGGGCTCGTCTCGCTGCTCGCCTATCTGGGCGCAGGCGTCTGGCTCGCCTATGGGATCCCGGCCTATCACTTCACCTCGGAGGTCGCGGTGAACGGTCCCTCGAACCCGTTGTTCACCACCGTGGCGCGTGACGGCTCCTGGCTGGCCGCCTATGCGCTCCGGCCCTGGATCGCGATCGCGCCGATCCTCGGCGTGGTGGGGATCCTGCTGGCGGTGGCGGCGATGCGCAAGGGCAGCGGCTTCTCGGTGCTGTTCTCGGGTGTCGCGATCTTCGGCGTGATCGCCTCGGTCGGGCTGACGATGTTCCCGTTCATCCTGCCCTCGTCGCTGCAGCCCGATGCTTCGCTGACGGTCTGGGACGCTTCGTCCTCGCAGCAGACGCTGTTCGTGATGCTCGTCGTCTCGGTGATCTTCGTGCCGATGATCCTCGCCTACACCACCTGGGTCTACAAGGTGCTCTGGGGCAAGGTGACGGTCGAAGAAGTCACTGAAAATCACAACGCCTATTGAGAAAGGGACCGAAACGATGTGGTATTTCGCCTGGATCCTCGGCCTGCCGCTCGCGGCGCTGATTGCCGTGGCCAACGCCATGTGGCTCGAGATGCAGAACGACCGGCACCTGTCCGGCGAGCATGATCCCGAGCCGTAAGAGACACCCGTGAAAGCGCCTTGGGTCCAGCGAGGCGCACGGGTCAGGGGCCGCCTCCGGTTTTCCAGCCACCGGGGGCGGCCCCGCCTTTTTCGGCGGGAGGACGCGCATCCTCTCGCCGGTTTAATTCCGACAAAAAGAATCACCTTTACAATCCTGATTTTTTAACTCAGGTTATACCCATCGACCGACCGCATGACCGATGAGGACGACCATGAAACGCGCCCCGCTCTTTCGCCCCGCCGACCGGGCCCATCGCCCGGATCCCGCCGGCTTCTCGCTCGCCGATCTCGTCGCCGCGCTCTGCGCCGGCTGCGCGCCCGCGCAGGGCATCGAGGCGATGCTCGACCGGATGGAGGGCCGTCGATGAACATGACGCTTTCGCTGCGCGACACCGCCGAAGCCCTGCCCGCGCATGACGCGCGCGCGCTCACCTCGGGCGGGCATCTGGCGCAGATTTTCCTCGACGGACAGACTTACACGCTGCGTATCACCAAGCAGGGAAAGCTGATCCTGACGAAATGATCCCCCGTCGGAACCCTTCGTTTTCCTATCGCAGGACTGGGGCCGGTTCGCCGGCCCCGTTTTTTATTTGAGCTGGCTGTCCTTCGAGCCGCGCCGGTTGATCCCCCCGCGCAGCTGCGGCCGCGCGTCGCGCGCCTTCTGACAGTCGATGCAAAGCTTGACGCCGGGGATCGCGTTGCGCCGCGCCTCGGGGATCGGCTCGTCGCATTCCACGCAAAACTCCGCGCTCTCGCCCTGCGGCGCGCGGCGCGCCTGCAGGCGCTTGAGCTCGTCCTCGATCGAGGCGTCGATCTGTTCGTTCACCGCGCCGTCGCGCGCCCAGCCACCGGCCATCTGCAGCCCTCCTGATCCGGTCAATCTAGGAAGCCGGGGGCCGCGCGTCAAAGGGGATCGGGGGAATTGGAGCGGGTAGCGGGAATCGAACCCGCCCCATTAGCTTGGAAGGCTAAGGCGCTACCACTACACCATACCCGCGCTCGTGATCCTGATACAGGCGCGGGCCGGGCCGCGCAAGCCTCAGCGCGCGGTGCGCGGGAACCACCCGGCCTCGGCGGTGAGCCCGGTCGGTTGCTCTTCCTCGAGCTGGCGCCAGACGTGGCCGTCCATCGGCGCGACGGTCGCGTCGCGGCCCTGCGCGAAGCTCTGCTCCCGCACGATCATCCGGTACGCGGCATCAAGCGCCACCGCGCGCTCCGCCGAGGGCGTGACGAGCGGCGCGATATCGGCCTCGATCGCGGCGGCCTTGGCGTCATCAAGCTTGCCGTGATCGAGCCAGGTCTCGATCACCTCGGCATTGGCGCGGAATTCGTCGCCGGCGCCATTGGTGCGCAGGTAATGCGCGTAATCGCCCGAGCCATCGGCGCGGATCAGGTCGGGCGTGCCGGCCAGCCCCTTCTGGCTCCAGTGATACCAGCCCTCGCGAAACGCCCCCGGCCCGAGCTTGCGCGGAAAGGCGAAGGTCGAATCGTCCACCGTGCCGATCGAGCCGTGGCAGCCCATGCAGAACACCGTCTCCTCGAAGCTTTGCGGGCGCAGATCGCCCGCCGCATCCTCGATGAACCCCTGCAACCGCCAGCCGGTGCCGTTCGGGATCCCCTCCTCGACATTGCCGAAGAACTGCTTCGTGCGGTCGGGGAAATCGGCGTCTTCCTTCTTTTCCGCAAGCGCCCATTCCTCGAGCGCGGCATAGCTCTTCCAGCGCGTCTTCTTCATGTAGCGCAGCTCCTTCATCCGCGCCGCCATCGTCACGCCCCCGGGCGCCGGGTCGAGATAGCGCACCGAATGGATGAACTCGGTGCCGAGCGGATAAAGCCCGGCGGCGATCGGCGCCGCCTTGCCAAGGGTCGCGGCAAGCCCGACCCAATGCATCCCCGTGCCCGCGGCACTGCCGTCGAAAGTGACCTGCGTCGCGGTGGAAAGCTTGCCGTCGCGGTCGAGATCGACCCCCAGAGCCGCCTCGTCGGTGGGCGCGATCGCCACGTCTGTGCGGCGGATCAGCGCCTCGGTCACGGCAAGGTTGATCTTGTAGATGGCCAGATCCTCATGCCCTGCGCCGTCCTGCCGCCAGGCCTCGGGCAGACGGATCAGCACGTCGTCGCTCGAGCCATTGGTCGGCCAGAAGGTGCCGGGCAGCGGCTGATAGGCAAAGGCACGCCAGCCGGTGAGCCGTCCGTCGGGCATGTGGTCGAAGCCCTCGTCATCGAAGGCAAAGGCCGCATCGGGCACATAGCCCGCCCAGCGCCCGTCGCCGTTCACGTCCCACTCCGCCGGCGGATGGGCCAGCGTCGCGGCGAGCTTCGGCGCGCCGGAGGCGTCGTGATAATTGTCCGCGCGCACCCAGGCCGCAATCTCGGCCGGATCGGTCGCGGCCACCGCGGCGCGGCGATCGGTGAAAAGATTGCGCCAGGGGTTCGTGCGCGCGACTTCCGGCATCGCGTAAGCCTCCTGCAGATCGGCGTCGGAGACGAAATTCGGATGGCGCGGCAGCACGTGGCAGGTCTGGCAGGGGTTGTGGGCGACGCCCTGCGCGTCCTCGGTCCTGGTGTAGCACTGCGGCGGGATATAGGCGGTGCGGTTGTCCAGCGCCGTCGAATGCAGATCGAGCGCGAGCGCCGGGCAGGTGCCGGCCAGAACAGCGAGAAGGGAAAGCCGCAGCATCGTCGTCTCCGTCAAAAAGGGCGAGGCCCGGGACCGGCCCGGACCTCGCGTTGGTTTCGGGATCAGCCCCGGATCACTTGTCCATCGCCGGGAACGGGCCGATGTAGCCGACATAGGCGCGGGCGTCGGCCGGATCCTGCAGCTTGTCCTCGTCGCTTTCGCCATAGGGGTGCTGCACGACCGCCATCAGATAGCCGTGGCCGTTCACGTTCGGATACCAGTAGGTCGAGGTGGTTTCCGAACCGTAGGGGGTCGAGAAGATCCGCGTCAGCGCACCGGTATCGGTGTTCATCGCCCAGATCGCGTCGTTCTGGTGGCCCTCGCCGGTGTCCTCGCCGATGATGAGCGTGTTGTAGCCCGGCATGTAGGTGATGTTGTCCGGGTTCGCGATGCCGTTGATGTCACAGGTGTTCACCTTGGCCGCGTCGCCGCACATGTTATGCGCCGGATCGCAGCTCGGATCGGCGGCCTTCGCCTCCTCTTCCTTCGACATCGGGATGCCGGCGACGAGCCCCTTCATCGTGGTCGCGGTGTAGGTATCGTCGAGGCCGAGCTGATAGACCGCACCGCAGGAATTCTTCGCCACGCGGATGTCGTTGCGCCCGCCCTTGTCCTGCTTCGAACCGTCTTCCATACCCTTCGACACTTCCGACATCGAGAGGTAGAGCGCGTGCTTGTCCGGGTCGTAGGTCGAGCCTTCCATCTTCCGGAACTCGGTCGTCGCGCCCATCATCGAGGCATAACGGCGGGTTTCCAGACGCGAGGCGATCGCCTCCATCCCCGGCTTCACCTTCAGGCATTCCGCCGCGCCCTCGGCATTCGACGAGGCGAACCCTTCGGGGCAGGAGCCGTCTTCGGCCAGATCGGCGGTCTCGAAGATATCCGAGAATTTGGTGCCCTTCTCGATCGCGGCCTGAATGGTCGCGTCATCGGCATGGCCGAGGTCGACCCATTCGATATTCGCCGTGCCGACGCCCGCATCCGAGGTCTGCACCCATTTCGCGGCGTAAAGCGTGCCGGCGCTCAGATCGCCCTCCTTGTCGGCGACGAAGCGGAAGAGGCCCACGTTGGTGCCGTCGTCCGAGATATAGACCGTCTTCTTGTCGGGCATGACATTCGCCAGCTCGACCGCGACGCGGCCCATCGCGAAATGCTTCGCGGCGACGCCTTCGCCATTTTCGGTCACGGTGATCTCGGTCGGGAAGCCGTAGCGATAGGGCAGATAGGCGGCGCGGAACTCGTCGAGGGTCATCTTCGCCGGGTCGAGGCCCTGGAAGCGCACCATCGGGTAATCATAGTCGTCGATCTGATCGAGCGCGGTCGCCTCTTCGATCGCACGCGCGTCGGCCGGATATTCCTCGCCGCCCAGATGGGTTTCCCAGGGCGTCACGGAACCGGCGCAGGGCACCCAGAGACCGCCGTACTTCGAGAAGTCGATCGGCTTCGTCGAGACCGGCGTCAGCTTGCCGTCGGCATCCTGCTTCAGCTCGCTCAGATACATCGCACCGGGGCGCGATTCGAAATGGGTGACCGAGAAGAGCTTGCCGCCGACTTTCAGCAGCGAGGTGAAGTCCGCGTCCACCGAGATAT
>NZ_JBFXGV010000015.1:0-62714 GCF_050177655.1 Paenirhodobacter sp. | reverse complement strand
CAGCGATCCTGTTTGCTGGCCCCATTCGAAGCAGGCGCAGTACGATTTCACGATGACGATCACCACCGAGACGATTGCCGCGCTCGCGCCCGATCAGGCCTCGCTCGCCGCTGCGAGCAAGCTCACCAAACCCGGAAAATGGCCGCTGCGCGCGCAGGATGCGGAAAGCGGCCTCGTCTGGGGTGAGTGTCAGGGCTCGGGCGCGAACCCCTATCGCACCGTCTTCGAGCTTGTCGATCACGGCTACAAATGCAGCTGCCCGTCGCGGAAATTCCCCTGCAAACATGTGCTTGCGCTGATGTGGATGCGCGCGGAGGAGCCCGCCGCCTTCACCGCGGCGCCCCTGCCCGACTGGGTCGAGGACTGGCGCGGCCGCAAGCGCAAGGGCGGCGCGGCGACCACCGAGACCCCGCCCGCCGCGGCCGGCAAGAGCCTTGCCGCCGCCCGCGCCGCCGCCGAGGCCCCGCCCGCAGCAGCGCCCGATCCGGCGGCCGAGCGGCGCGCCCAGGCCGCCGCGGAAAAGCGCGCGGGCGAGACCCGGGCGGCGCTTCTTGGCGCGATGGCCGATCTCGAGACCTGGATCGCCGACCAGCTGCGCGGCGGGCTCGGCGGGCTTCTGGGCGAGCCGGCGCGCTGCCGGGCGATCGCGGCGCGGATGGTCGACGGCAAGGCGCAGACGCTCGCCGGCCGGCTCGACGAGCTGCCCGCGACGCTCCTGGCGCTCTCCGGCGAGGACCGGCTCGACGCGCTGATCGCGGAACTCGGGCGGCTGGTGATCCTCGCCCGCGCCTTCCGCGCCACGCCCGACGATCCCGCGCTGCGCCGCGCCGTGGTCAGCGCCGAGCCGCGCGAGGCGCTGCTCGCCGATCCGGCCGCGCCGCGCGTCACCGCGCTCTGGCAGGTCGCGGGCGAGCGGATCCGCACCCGCCGCGACGGGCTGGTGAGCCAGGCGAGCTGGCTGATGAACCTCACCCCCGCGCCCGGCGCGCCGCGCTTCGCGCAGCTGCTCGACTTCTTCCCGGCAAGCGCGGGCCGGCGCGGCAGCGCCTTCGCCCCGGGCGAGCGGTTCGAGGCCGAGCTGGCCTTCTACCCCGGCCCCGTCCCCCTGCGCGCGGTGATCGTCGCGCGCAATGCCGCGCCGCCGCCGCTGCAGACCGACTGGCCCGAGGCGCCCGCCGAGCCGCTTCTGGCCGCCGCCGAGCTCTTCGCCGCGGCGCCCTGGGAACCGGTGGCGCCGCTCCTGCTGCCGCCCGGGCGGGTGATGCTTTGCGCGCAGGGCCGGCCCTGGTGGGGCGATGCGCAGGGCGCGCTCGTGCTGCCGCTCGCGCAGCGCCCGGCCGAGCCGCTCCTCGGCATCGCGCTCGAGCGCGCCGCGGCGCTTTGGGACGGGGTGCGGCTCTCGCTCCTGTCGGCGCCGACCGGCTGGGGACTGGCGGTGGCGGATGGCTGAGATCCTCGCGCAGCTCGCGGAAATCAAGGCGCGCTGGATGACCGGCACGCCCGCCGCCCCCGCCTGCCCCGAGGCCTGGCGTGCGGCGCTGGGCGAGGCGCCCGAGCTCGCGCTGCTCGCGCTCGCCGGCGCCTTCGGCCAGGTCGCCACCCGCCCCGCGCCCCCCGCCGCGGTGGCGCCGCGCGCGCTTTTGCCCGCGCTCGCGCTGCCCGCGCTGCCCGAGGCGCTGCGCCCCGATCTGCGCCGGATCCTCGCCGCGAAACCGGTGCCGGCGGAGCGGATCGTCGCGCTGATCGCGGCGCGCGGCCATGTCGTCTCGCCGCTCGACTGGATGCCGGAGGCCGGTGCCACCGGCCTGCCCGAGGTCTACGCGCCCTGGCTCGACTGGCTCGCCGAGCGCCCCGCGCCGAGCGCCGGCGAACCCAGCGCCGAGACCTGGGAAGAGTTCTCGCCGCAGGCGCGCATCGCCCATGTCGAGGCGCTGCGCCGGCGCGATCCGGAGGCCGGGCGCGCGCTGATCGCCGCCGTCGCCCCGGGTCTCGCCGCCGAGCCGCGGGCGCGGCTGATCGGCCTTCTCGCGACCGGGCTTTGCGCGGCGGACCTGCCCTTCCTCGCCACGTTGAAAGCAGACCGCTCGGCCAAGGTGCAATCCCTCGCGCAGGGCCTGCGCGCGCGGCTCGGCGAGACTGAGACCGATGCCGAGGCGCGCGCCGAGCTGGCCGCTTTCTTCGAGCTGACGAAGGTCGGGCTGCTCTCCCGCAGGCACCTGCTGCGGGCGCGCCCGCTGAAGACTGCCGCGCAGCGCCGCCGCCGCGCGGAGCTGGCCGAGCAGATCGCGCTGGCGCCCCTGGCCGAGGGGCTCGGGCTGAGCGCTGCGGCGCTGATCGCGGCCTGGGATTTCGGCGATGGCAGCCCCGAGATCACCGCGATCGTCGCGCGCAGCGGCAGCGATGCCGAGGTCGAGGCCTTGCTCGAGCGGCTGCTCGCCGCGCCCGAGGCCAAGGCCGATCCGAGCGCGCTGATCGCGCGCCTCGGCCCCGGCCCGCGCGCGGCGCTGGCGCCACGCCTTGCGCAGCGCGACGGTTCGGGCTTTGGCCTGACCGCGGCGATGCTCGCGCCGCTGCCCGGCACGCTCGATTTCGACACGATCCGCCGCGCGCCCGCCTTCGCCACGCTGCTCGCCACCTTCCAGGCCGAGGTCGGCGGCGCCACTCCCGCGACCGCGGTCAGCGCCGCGCAGGGCCTCGCGCATCTTGGCCTGATCGCCGATCGCGCCGCCGCCCACGCCCTGATCGACCAGTTCACCCGCGCCGGGCTTGGCCTTGCCGACCCGCGCCTTGCCCTGCTCCGGCTCAACGCCGCGCTCTGAGGAGAGAGAATGACCGAGAAGCTCCGCCTGCCCGCCGAGGAGACCTATCGCGCCGAGCTCGACGCGCTGATCGCCGCCGACAGCGGCCCGAAACCCGCCGGCTGGGCGCTTTCGCCGCGCGCGGCGGTCACCTATCTGATGGGCGGGCGCGCCGGCGAAACCGAGATCAGCGCGAAATACCTCGGCAACCGGCGGCTGATCGAGACCGCGATCGCCACCCTCGCCACCGATCGCGCGCTCTTGCTGCTCGGCGTGCCCGGGACGGCGAAATCCTGGGTCTCCGAGCATCTCGCCGCCGCGGTCTCGGGCGATTCCACCCGCGTGATCCAATGCACCGCCGGCACCGACGAGACCCAGCTGCGCTATTCCTGGAACTATGCGCAACTGCTCGCCAAGGGGCCGAGCCGCGACGCGCTGGTGCCGACGCCGCTCTTCCGCGCGATGGAGGAGGGCCGGATCTGCCGCCTCGAGGAGCTGACCCGGATGGGGTCGGACGTGCAGGACACGCTGATCACCGTGCTTTCGGAAAAGATGCTGCCGATCCCCGAGCTGAACGACGCCGTCTATGCCACGCGCGGCTTCAACGTGATCGCCACCGCGAATGACCGCGACCGCGGCGTGAACGAGCTTTCCGCCGCGCTCAAGCGCCGCTTCAACGTCGTCGTTCTGCCGCTGCCCGACGATATCGACGAGGAGATCGCGATCGTCGCGAAACGGGTGGGCGAGATGGCCGGATCGCTCGATCTGCCGGCGCCGAAGAACGTCACCGAGGAGGTCACGCGCGTCGTCTCGATCTTCCGCGAGCTGCGCGCCGGGCAGACGCTCGACGGCAAGACCACGCTGAAATCGCCCTCGGGCACGCTTTCGACCGCCGAGGCGATCGCGGTGATGGTCGGCGGGCTGAGCCAGGCCGCCTTTTTCGGCGATGGCGCGCTGTCGGCCGAGGCGCTCGCCCCCACGGTGATCGGCGCGATCGTGAAGGATCCGGTGCAGGACAGGGCGATCCTCGAGGATTACCTCGAGACCGTGCTGAAGGGCCGGCGCGCCTATGCCGATTACTACGGCGCGATGACCGAGCTGCTCTGAGACGGCGCCCGATGTCCGCAGCGATCCAGTATTTCGGCATCCGCCACCATGGCCCCGGCTCGGCGCGCCGCCTTCTCGCGGCGCTCGAGGCGCTTGCGCCGGCGGTGGTGCTGATCGAGGGGCCGGCGGATCTGAGCGATCAGCTGCCGCGGCTTGCCGATCCGGCGATGGTGCCGCCGGTGGCGCTTCTGGCCTATCCGAAGGAGCGCCCGGAGGCGGCGGTGTTCTGGCCCTTCGCGGTGTTCTCGCCGGAGTATCAGGCGCTGTGCTGGGCGGTGGCGCGCGGCGTGCCGGCGCAGTTCATCGACCTGCCCGCGGGCTGGCGCAGCGCGGCGGAGGTGGCCGCGGAAGCGGAGGCCGAGGCAGAGGAACCGGAGGCCGAAACCGGGGAACCGGAGGCAGAGGCCGCGGCGGACCCCACCGCCCCGCCTGCCCCCGACCCGATCGCCCGCGATCCGATCGGCGCGCTCGCCCGGGCGGCGGGCTATGAGGATGGCGAAAGCTGGTGGCGCGACGTGATCGAGGAGAACCCCGATCCCGGCCCGATCTTCGCCGCCGTGGCCGAGGCGATGCGCGCCCTGCGCGAGGGCGAACCCGATCTGCCTCCGCGCGAGGCCGCGCGCGAGGCGCATATGCGGCTTGCCATCGCCGAGGCCGCAAAGGCGGCGCAGGGGCCGGTCGCCGTGATCTGCGGCGCCTGGCACGTGCCCGCGCTGCAGGCGCGCCACACGGCAAAGGACGACCGCGCGCTGCTGAAAGGTGCGACCAGGGCGAAGGTCACCGCGACCTGGGCGCCCTGGACCGCGCCGCGCCTCGCCTTTGCCTCGGGCTATGGCGCGGGGGTGGCGGCGCCGGGCTGGAACCGGCATCTCTGGGAGGAGCCGGGCGCGCGCCAGGCCACGGTCTGGATCGCGCGGATCGCCCGCGCGCTGCGCGCCGAGGGGCAGATCGTCTCCACCGCCGCGCTGATCGAGACCGAGCGCCTCGCCACCGCGCTCGCCGCGCTGCGCGGCCGGCCGCGCCCGGGTTTCGAGGAGCTGCGCGAGGCGGTGATCGCCACGCTCTGCCACGGCGAGGCGCTGCGCTGGCGGATCGTCGAGGCGCGGCTGCTTCTGGGCGACGAGGTCGGCGAGATCCCCGCCGATGTGCCCGCGGCGCCGCTGCTCGAGGATCTGCAACGCCAGCAGAAGGCGGCGCAGCTGAAGCCCGAGGCGCTCGAGCGCGAGCTTTCGCTCGATCTGCGCAGCGCCGCGGGGCTTTTCCGCTCGACGCTTTTGCACCGGCTCACCGCGCTCGAGGTGCCCTGGGGCCGGCTCACCGATGCCGGCCGCAGCCGCGGCACCTTCCGCGAGCGCTGGCTCCTGCGCTGGGAGCCGGAATTCGCCGTCGCCCTGGTCGAGAACCTCGTCCACGGCACCACGATCGAGGCCGCCGCCGCGGCGCGGATCGGCGCGCGGATGCAGGCGGCGGAGGGGCTGGGCGCGCTTGCCGATCTGGTTTTCGTGGCGCTGACCGCGCAGCTGCCCGCCGCCGCCGCGACCGGCATCGCGCGGCTGGCCGCGCGCGCCGGGCAAAGCACGGACACGCGCGAGCTCGTGTCCGCGCTGCCGGGCCTTGCCGAGGTGATCCGCTACGGCAAGGCGCGCGCGACCGATGCCGGCCAGCTCGCCGATCTCTTCCGCCAGATCGGCACCCGCGCCGCGCTCGGGCTGCATTACGCCGCGCGCCAGCTCGACGCCGAGGCCGCGCGCGCGATGCGCGAGGCGCTGCGCGCGGGCGACCGGGCGATCCGCCTCGTCGAGCCCGAGATCGGCCCCGAGGGTGACACCGCGCTCAGCGAAAGCTGGACCGGCGGGCTGCGCCGGATCGTCGCCGATGCGCAATCGACGCGGCTTCTGACCGGTGCGGCGGCGCGGCTTCTTTACGAGGCCGGGGCGATGGGCGCGGAGGAGGCGGTGACGCTGCTGGGCCGGATGCTCTCGCCCGGGACGGCGCCGGCCGAGGCGGCGGGCTTCTTCGAGGGGTTCTTCGAGGGCTCGGGCCCGCGGCTTTTGCACGACGCGGGGCTGCGCGCCGAGGTCGACGCCTGGATCGCCGGGCTCGATCCGGAGACCTTCGTCGAATATCTGCCGCTCCTGCGCCGGGTGTTTTCCGATCTCGACCGCAGCGAGCGCAAGCGGCTCCTCGACGCGCTGCTCGGCCGCGCGCAAGCGCAGGGCGGGCGCGTCGCGATCGCCGGGGCCGAGCCGCTCTGGGCCGCACATCTTGCCACGCTCGGGGCGCTTTTCAACGCGGAGGGCAGCGATGGGCGATGACGCAAAAGACGAACGCGCGCGGCGCTGGCGTCTCGCGCTTGGCGGCGAGGACGAGGCGCTTGGCGGCGACGACCGGCGGCTTTCGGCGGCGCTTTCGGCGCTTTACGAGGGCCCGCCCGAACCCGGCGAGACGCGCCCGGGCCGTGGCGGGCTCGGGCGCTCGGCCCCCGCGGTCGCGCGCTGGATGGGCGACATCCGCGAGTTTTTCCCCGCCCCGGTGGTGCAGGTCGTGCAGAAGGACGCCTTCGAACGGCTCGGCCTGCGGCAGATGCTGATGGAGCCGGAATTCCTCGAGATCGTCGAGGCCGATGTCGATCTCGTCGCTACCCTCGTCGCGATGCGCGGGGTGATCCCGGAAAAGACGAAGGCGACCGCGCGCGCGGTGATCGCCCGGGTCGTCGCCGCGCTGATGGAGCGGCTCGAACGGCGCACCGCCGAGGCGCTGCGCGGCGCGATCGACCGCGGGCGGCGCACCTCGCGCCCGCGCCCCGCCGATATCGACTGGCCGCGCACGATCCGGCGCAACCTGCACACATGGCAGGAAAGCCACCGCACCGTGATCCCTGAGCGGCTCGTCGGGTTTCAGCGCCGCGCCCGGCGCGCGACCGACCTCGACGAGGTCGTGCTCTGCGTCGACCAGTCCGGCTCGATGGCGCAATCGGTGATCTACGCCTCGATCTTCTCGGCGGTGATGGCCTCGCTGCCGGTGGTGCGCACGAAGCTCGTGTGCTTCGACACCGCGGTGCTCGACCTGACCGAGGCGCTGCAGGATCCGGTCGAGGTGCTCTTCGGCGTGCAGCTCGGCGGCGGCACCGACATCAACCAGGCGGTGGCCTATTGCGAGGCGCGGATCGAGCGGCCGACGAAGGCGCATCTGGTGCTGATCACCGACCTCTTCGAGGGCGGCAATGCCGAGGAGCTGGTCGCGCGGCTGCGCCGGCTGACCGGGACCGGGGTGAATGTGATCGTGCTGCTCGCGCTTTCCGATGCCGGCAAGCCGTTTTACGACGCGCGGCTTGCGGCGGAGATCGCGGCGCTCGGCGCGCCGGTCTTCGCCTGCACGCCCGACCAGTTCCCCGATCTGATGGCCGCCGCGCTGCGCCGCGAGGACATCGCCGCCTGGGCCGCGAAGGCCGATATCAAGCTGATCACGCCCGAGGACGACCCGCGCCGCGGCTGATCTTCATCTTGCGCAAAATACCTCCGGGGGTCGGGGGGCAGGCAGCCCCCCGCGATCGGCCCGGGCGCGCGCCTTCGCCGTGGCGCGGGCGGCGGCGGCCCGCTATGCTCGGGCGAAAAGGGGGCGGCGGTGACATTCGAACGGATCTGGGAGGCCCCGCCCTTTCACGTCGATTTCCTCGACGGCGCGGGGGAGGATCTGGTGATCGCCTGCGCCTCGATCGGCCATGACCCGGCGCGCCCGCCCGCGCCCGAATTCGTCGCCACCGCGGTGGGCCGGGGCGGCGGCGCCCCGCCGCGCCGCGCGCTTTTCGTCAGCGACGCGGGCCGCAGCTGGGGCAACGATCCGGGCTTCGAGGCGGCACTGAGGGGCGCGCTCGCCGCGGTGACGGCGCGCGCGCCGGTGCGGCGGATCGCGGCGATCGGCCTCTCGATGGGGGGCTTTGCCGCGCTCGTCGCCGCGCGGATCCTGCCGGTCGATTGCGTGCTCGCCTTCTCGCCGCAATTCTCGGTGCTGCCCGCGCGGGTGCCCGAGGAGACCCGCTGGGCACGCTGGCGCGCCGCTCTGCCCGCCGAGATCCGCTGGCCCGAGGCGCCGCTGCCGCGCCCCGGCGGCGCGCAGGCCTGGCTGTTCCACGGCGCGCAAGACGACCTCGCGCAGGCGCTGCGCTTTCCGCGCCAGGCGGGAACCCAGCAGATCCTGTTTCCCGATCTCGACCATTCCGGCCTCGTGCCGCATCTGAAGGCGCGCGGCGCGCTTGCGGGGCTGCTCGAGGCGGCGCTCGCCGGCGACCGGCGGCGGCTTTTGCGCATTGCCGCCTCGGCCGGGGGGAAGCGGCGCGAGCGGCTTTACCCCGATCCGGCGCGGTGAGCGCGCGGCTCAGACGCCGTTGTCGAAGGGCTCGAAAGCCTCCGCCCGCGCGCGGCGCCAGCGCTTGAGATAGCCGAAGCGGTCGTCGTCCTCGCGCAGCAGGAAGCCCTCGGGCATATAGGGGAAGACCTCGTCGCCGACGACCATCTGGCGGTCCTTCTCGCGCATCAGGAAGTGATGCGGCAGGAAGCCGCCGGGGTGGTCGAGCCCCGCCGCCCCGGTCATTTCCGCAAGCGCCTTCAAGGTGTTGCGGTGGAAGTTGGCGACGCGCTGCGCCTTGTCTGGCACCACGAGCGCGCGGGAGCGCGCCTTGTCCTGCGTCGCCACGCCCACCGGGCAGCGGTTGGTGTGGCAGGCCTGCGCCTGGATGCAGCCGATCGCGAACATGAAGCCGCGCGCCGAATTCGCCCAGTCGGCGCCAAGCGCCAGCGCCTTGGCGATGTCGAAGGCGGTGACGAGCTTACCCGACGCGCCGATCCGGATGCGCTCGCGCAGCCCGGCGCCGCGCAGCGTGTTGTGGGCGAAGGTCAGCCCCTCGACGAGCGGCATGCCCATGTGATTGGCGAATTCGAGCGGTGCGGCCCCGGTGCCGCCCTCCTTGCCGTCGACCACGATGAAATCGGGGGTGATGCCGGTTTCCAGCATCGCCTTGACGATGCACATGAATTCGCGCCGATGCCCGATGCAGAGCTTGAAGCCGACCGGCTTGCCGCCCGAGAGCTCGCGCAACTGCGCGATGAAGCCCATCATCTCGAGCGGCGTCGAAAAGGCCGAATGCGAGGCGGGCGAGATGCAGTCGACGCCCATCGGCACGTCGCGCGCCTCGGCGATCTCGGGCGAGATCTTGGCCGCGGGCAGCATGCCGCCATGGCCGGGTTTCGCGCCCTGGCTCAGCTTGATCTCGATCATCTTCACCTGCGGGTCGGCAGCGGTCGCGGCGAATTTCTCGGGATTGAAGGAGCCGTCGTGATTGCGGCAGCCGAAATAGCCCGAGCCCACCTCGAAGATCAGATCGCCCCCGCCCACACGGTGATAGCGCGAAATCCCGCCCTCGCCGGTGTCATGGGCGAAACCGCCCGCCTTCGCGCCGCGGTTGAGCGCCTCGATTGCGTTCGCGGAGAGCGCGCCGAAGCTCATCGCCGAGATATTGTAGATCGAGGCCTCGTAGGGCTGCGTGCAGTCGGGCCCGCCGATGGTGACGCGGAAATCGTGGTTGGTGATGTGGCGCGGCCGGATCGAATGGGTGAGCCACTGATAGCCCGAGTCATAGACCTGCATGCGCGTGCCGAAGGGGCGTGCATCCTCGACGTTCTTCGCGCGCTGATAGACGATCGAGCGTTCGTCGCGGGAGAACGGCTCCTCGTCCTGATCGCTTTCGATCAGGTACTGCCGGATCTCGGGGCGGATCCCCTCGAAGAGGAAGCGCAGATGGCCAAGTACGGGGTAATTGCGCAGGATCGAATGGCGCGTCTGCGCGAGATCGGAGATCCCGAGGACGGTGAGCGCGCCGAAGGCGAGCACGCCGAGCCAGGCCCAGGGGGTGGCGAAAACCGCACCGAGCGAGACGAGGGCAAGCAGCGCCGCGCTCCCCAGGGCAGCATAGCGCGTGTAGCGAATCTTCATCGGTTCCTCCCGTTTCCGGCCCGGCCGGGGGCGCCCTGCCCCTCTGACTGCGGCGAGATTAGCAGCCAGATTGGCACTGTCCACCCGGCGAAACGGCAGCGGGTGCGGGTCGGAAAACCCGGTCAAAACGCCGGGAGTGGCGTTTCAGTCCGTTGATTTCACAGGGGTTTCCTGCCCCCTCAGGCCATGTGCAGCCGCCGGAAGCGCAGCGAAGAGAGGAGCGCCAGACCGATGAATCCGGCACCGATCAGCCCCGTGGCCCATTCCGGCACCGGCATCAGCGTCTGCAGGAACATCACCCCCGAGAGGATCAGGATCGACCAGAAGGCGCCATGTTCGAGATAGCGGAATTCGGAGAGCGTCTGGCGCTCGACCAGCATCAGCGTCATCGACCGGACATAGAGCGCGCCGATGCCAAGCCCGATCGCGATCAGGAACAGGTTCTGCGTCATCGCGAAGGCGCCGATCACCCCGTCGAAGCTGAAGGAGGCGTCGAGCACCTCGAGATAGAGGAAGGCGCCGACGCCGCCGCGCGCCATCCCCTCGGCGAGGTCGGCGCGGTCGAGCAGCTGGCCCAGAACCTCGACGCCGAGGAAGGTCAGCAGCCCGCAGACCGCGGCGAAAAGGAACATGTTCTCCTCCCGCGCGGGCAGGAGCCAGACGAAGAGCATCACCACGACCAGCAGCACGCCGATCTCGAGCCCCTTGATCGAGGCACAGGCGCGCATCCGCCGCTCGACCGAGGCGATCCAGTCGACCTCCTTGCCGTCGTTCACGAAATAGCTCAGCGCCACCATCATCAGGAAAGACCCGCCGAAGGCCGCGATCGCGAGATGCGCCTCGCCGACGATGCGTGCGTATTCATGCGGGCGCGTCGCGGCAAGGCGCAGCGCCTCGACCGGGCCGACGCCGGCGGCGATCACCACGACGAGGAGCGGAAACACCAGGCGCATGCCGAAGACCGCGATCACGATGCCCCAGGTCAGGAAGCGGTGCTGCCAGAGCGGCGTCATCTCCTTGAGCTTGTTGGCGTTCACGATCGCATTGTCGAAGGAGAGCGAGATTTCCAGCACCGCGAGCACCGCGGCGACGAAGAGGAAGGAAAGCGCGCCGCCCGGCCCGCCCTGATAGGCCCAGCCGAGCCCGAAGGCGATCAGCAGCCCGATCACGGTCAGAACGAAGGCCCCCTTGAAATAGTGCAAGGCAATCCGCATGAACGCGCCGCTCCCGTTCTGACCCGCCCGACCGGGCCGCCGGCAGGGCCGTCACGGCCGTGCCAGCTTCGCACATAGGAAGCGCCGGAAGGGTCGACAAGAGGGCCGCGAAAACTGCACCTTTCCGTGCCCTGCAGGCCACGGCCCGGGGGCCTGCGCCCCGCTCAGCCCGCCGGGCCGAGGCCGCTCAGCTCGAGCCAGTGGCGCAGCCGCGCCGCGTTCACGCCAAGATCGGAGCGGCCGTAGACGAGATGGCCGCGGATATGCAGCCGGTCGCCCTCGATCCAGAGATTGGTGATGTCGGGAAAGCCCCAGAGCGCGGAGCGGGTGACATAGGTGACGAGCCCCTCTTCCGGCGCGCCTTCGAGGCAGCTGGTGCGCGGGGTGGCGCGGATGATGCGGTCGAGCTCAGCCAGCCGCGCCTGCGGATCGGGCACCTGGCGCACCGCCTCGAAGCCGCCCGCCTCGGGCCAGTCGCCCACCGCCTGCGCAGTGGCGGGGATCCGGTGCCAGCGGTCGGCGCGGATCGGGGCGAGGCGCACCCAGGCGTCGGCGACGGCGATCAGGATCACCACCGCGAGGAGCACCCCGAGGGCGAGGCGCAGGGTCATCGCGCCGCCCGCCGGGTCCAGCCGTAAAGCGCGATCAGCTCGCTTGCGACATGGGCGCCCGCGATCGCGGTGGCGCCGGTGGTGTCATAGGGCGGCGAGACCTCGACCACGTCGCCGCCGACGAGGTTGATGCCGGCAAGCCCGCGCAGGATCGCCGCCGCCTGCCAAGAGGCCAAGCCCCCCCAGACCGGCGTGCCGGTGCCCGGCGCGAAAGCCGGATCGAGGCAGTCGATGTCGAAGGTGACATAGCAGGGCCGATCGCCCACCACCGCCTTGATCCGCGCGACGGTTTCGGCCACGCCCGCCTGATGCACGAAGGGCGCGTCGAGGATATTCACCCCGCAGGTGTCAGGGTTGTCGGTGCGGATGCCCACGGACACCGTGGTCTCGGGCCGCACCACGCCCTGTTTGAGCGCCTTGTACAGGAAGGTGCCGTGGTCGATGCGGGAGAAATCGTCATCCGCCCAGGTGTCGGAATGCGCGTCGAACTGAATCAGCGCGACCGGGCCGTGATGGGCCGCATAGGCGCGCAGGATCGGCAGCGTGATGAAGTGATCGCCGCCGAGCGTGATCGTCCCCGCCCCGGCCTCGAGGATCTTCGCGATATGCTCCTGCACGCGGGCGGGCACGTCGGGCGTATAGGCGTAATCGAAGGCGACATCGCCATAATCGACGACGGCCATCTCGGACAGCGGATCATAGCCCCAGCCATAGGGCGCGTCGAAGGCCTGCAGCGTCGAGGCCTCGCGGATCGCGCGCGGCCCGAAGCGGGTGCCGGGGCGATGGGTGACGGCCTGATCGAAGGGCACGCCGGTCACCGCCAGATCGACGCCGGTCAGATCCTTCGTGTAGCGGCGGCGCAGGAAGCTCACCGCCCCCGCGAAGGCGTTCTCATAGGCGAGGCCGCGCAGGTTTTCCCGCGTGAAGGCCATGTCGATCTCGTTCTTCGCGTCTTCCAGCGCCATGCGGCCCCCCTCTCGTCCGGCGCCCTTGATGGACCTCCCTCCGCGAGGCGTCAAGCAGCGGCGTTCCCCCGCCCCGCCCGGCCTCCGCCCGGGCCGGCCCGCCAACCGCTTCGGCCCCGCCGCGTCGGTCTGTCACATCTGGAATTATTCCAATTTTGATCTGGATCAAATTCTCACGAACCTGTGAGCTTAGAATTATTCCATCTTCACAATGGAGGAAGTCATGAGACGCACGCTCGCCACGGCCCTGGTCTGCACCAGCGCCCTTTCCCTGCCGGCCTTCGCCGACGACGCCGCCCTGCGCGCGGCCGCGAAGGAAAACTTCGAGCCGATCCCGATGCAGGCGCCGCAGCTGGGCGACAGCAACGTGATGACCCGCGACAAGATCGACCTCGGCGCGATGCTGTTCTTCGATCCGCGGATGTCGAAATCGGGCGTGTTCTCCTGCCAGACCTGCCACAACGTCGGGCTTGCCGGCGTCGACGGGCTGGAAACCTCGATCGGCCACGGCTGGCAGAAAGGGCCGCGCAACGCGCCCACGATGCTCAACGCCGTGTTCAACATCGCGCAATTCTGGGATGGCCGCGCCCCCGACCTCGCCGAACAGGCGAAGGGCCCGGTGCAGGCCGGCGTCGAGATGAACAACACCCCCGACAATGTCGTCGCCACGCTGAAGTCGATGCCCGGCTATGTCGATGCCTTCGCCGCCGCCTTCCCCGGCGCGAACGACCCGATCAGCTTCGACAATTTCGCCCTCGCGATCGAGGCCTTCGAGGCGACGCTGATCACCCCCAACTCGAAATTCGACCAGTTCCTGATGGGCAATGACGGCGCGATGAACGCCGATGAAAAGGCGGGGCTGCAGCTCTTCATCGACACTGGCTGCGCGGCCTGCCACAGCGGCATCAACGTCGGCGGCAACGGCTACTACCCGTTCGGCGTGGTCGAGACCCCCGGCGCCGAGATCCTGCCCGAGGGCGACACCGGCCGCTTCAAGGTCACCGAGACCGCGGGCGAGGAATATGTCTTCCGCGCCGCGCCGCTGCGCAATATCGCGCTCACCGCGCCCTATTTCCACTCCGGCAAGGTCTGGGATCTGAAGCAGGCGGTCTCGATCATGGCGAAATCGCAGCTCGGCGCCGATCTGGACGAGACCCAGATCGACCAGATGGTCGCCTTCCTGAACACGCTTTCGGGCGAGCAGCCGCATGTCGAGCATCCGATCCTGCCGGTGCGCACCGATGCGACGCCGAAGCCGGCACCGATGAACTGATCCGCTCCGGACCCGAAGAAAAGGGCGCGAGGGTCTCCCCCCGCGCCCTTCGTGTTTTTCCTGGCGAAATACTCCGGGGGGCCGGGGCACAGCCCCGGTGGGGGCAGCGCCCCCTCCCCGGTTCCCCTCATTCCGGCTGGCAGATCTCGCCGCGCAGGATCCCCGCCGCGGTGCGCAGCACCAGCCCGAGGATCAGCACGGTCAGCACCGCGAGCAGCGCGGTCGCCAGCCGCAGATGAGTGTCACTCCCCGCAAGCTCGGCATAGAGGAAGGAGGCGATGGTGAGCGCCGCGACCGGGAAGCTCAGCGCCCAGAAGGACATCGCGAAGGGCAGCCGCAGGATCCGCGGCAGCTGCACCGCCATCAGCGCGGCGAAGACATAGCCGAGCGAAAGCAGGATATGGCCGAACGGGTCGACCGCCCCCGGCCCGATGCCCGCCAGACGAACCCAGGCGATGAAGGCGACGGCGGGCGGCGCGATCATGATCACCAGCGTCGGCTGCAGCCGCCCGGGCAGCGGATCGTGGAACACCAGCCGGTTGAACACCAGCGTGAGCAGCACCACCCAGAAGATCAGCCCGGCGGAGAAGAAGAGCCAGGAGATCTCGGCGAAGCCAAGCTGCGCCCCCGCCACCGGTACGATCACATTGCCCACCGCCGGGATGAACCAGGCCGGGTTCAGATGGCCGTGCTGAAAGCTGCGGGTGCCGATCCAGCCCGAGATCACCGCCAGCGTCAGCACGCCCTGCAAGGCGGTGCCCAGGCTCCAGAGCGCGAGCGCCACCGGCCGCGACAGGCTCATCGCGACGATCGCGAGCAGCAGCATCGAGACGGACACCGTCGGGAAGAAGGCAAGCCGCACCGGATGATGCCATTCCGCGACGACGGCGCGCCAGTGCAGCGCCGCCTTGGCGAGGTAAAAAAGCGAGATCAGCGCGAAGGCCAGGACGGTCAGCGCGAACATCACCTGATAGGGCGCGGCACCGAAGCCGAGCGGCCCGCCCGCGGCGCGCAGCGCAAGCGTGTAACCGCCAAGCCCCATCGACGTCGCGAAGAAGGTGATCGGGAAATGGGTCAGGCGGCCGTGCGATGCGGTTTCGGGGGCGGTTTCGGGGGCGGGCGCCGGTGTCTGGGCGGATGCGCTCATCTCTCTCTCCTTCGGGCCGGGCCCGGATATATTCTGCATTCGCAATGTATAAATGCCCCGGCGGAAATCCGCGCGGCGAAAATGATGCATTTGGCATATCTGATCTGGGTCAAATCGTCCCATTCGGAATTCGACTATGCAGACGCGAACGAAGGATACCCACATGCGTCTGACCACCCGCACCAATCTCGCCATGCGCACGCTGATGTTCTGCGCAGTCAACCCCGGACGGATCGTGCGCAAGCACGAGATCGCCGAGGCCTGCAACGCCTCCGAGAACCATCTCGCGCAGGTGATGAACACGCTCGCGCAGCGCGGCTTCATCGAGACCCAGCGCGGCCGTTCGGGCGGGCTGCGGCTGGCGCGGCCGATGGACAAGATCGGCGTCGGCGAGGTGCTGCGCGCCTTCGAGGCCACCCTGCCCTTCGCCGAATGTTTCGACCTCGAGGCGAACACCTGCCCGCTGCACGACGCCTGCATGTTCCGCGTCGCGCTGATCGAGGCGCTCGAGGCCTTCTATGCCTCGATGGACCGGCGCACGCTCGCCGATCTGATCGAGGACAATGCCGCGCTCGAACATCTGCTGAAGATGCCCACGGCCGAAGCGGCGCCGCTATGCACCAGCGCGCGCCATGCCGCCCCCGCGACGCCCCCGGCCGGAGAGCTCAATCTCTGAGCGCCGATCGGGCGAAACGCTGACGCTCCGGACCCGCGAAAATCCCGGTATGCCGTCGTATGCCGTCACATCTGCGTGACAGTTTCGCCCCTGCTTCACAACGCCTTTACCCTCTATTGACCGGTTCCGTGGTTGAAGTTAGCTGCGCCATGAAGTCGCCGTTTTCAACGCGCCTCATAACGAGGCAAGGCGATCAGGGAAGAGGCAAAAAATGCAGAACTCGCAACAGATGGGCGTGTCGCACTCCGCCGCGCAGCAGGGCGCCTCGCAGGCCGCCCCGGTGCAGCGCCAGGGCCAGCAGAGCGAGAAGCCCGTGCAGCAGCAGGGCAGCGCCACGATCACCGACTGGGCCTCGATCTGAGCCTGACCGCCTGAGCCCGGCCGCCCGGTCGGCCCTGGCCTCGGCACCCTTGCACCGGATGCGGGCGCGCGCGACACTCGCGCCCGACGCTCCGGAAAGGCGACGATGCCCAGACCGATCACCGAGATACCCGGCATCGGGCCGGCCACTGCGGAGGGCTTTGCCCGCGCCGGGCTGACCGATGCCGACAGGCTGCGCGAGATCGGCGCCGACGCCGCCTATGCGGCCTGGATCCGCGCCGGCAACCCTCCCCATTTCATCGGATATTATGCGCTCGTGATGGCGCTGCAGGGGCGTCCGTGGAACGACTGCCGCGGCGCGGAAAAGGACGCGCTGCGCGCGAAATTCGACGCGCTCAAGGCCGCGGCGCAGGGCGGGAGCGGCGGAAACGAAAAGAGCCGCCTCGCGATCGAGGCGGCTCTGGATCTGATCGGCGTCGGGCTGCGGCGCTAGGCCGCGCCCCTCGCGGCGGTTCAGCCGACGAGTTCGAGACCCGAGAAGAAGAAGGCGATCTCGACCGCGGCGGTTTCCGGCGCGTCGGAGCCATGCACCGAGTTCTCGCCCATCGAGAGCGCGAATTCCTTGCGGATGGTGCCGTCGGCGGCGTTCGCCGGGTTGGTGGCGCCCATCACTTCGCGGTTCTTCGCGATCGCGCCTTCGCCTTCCAGCACCTGCACGACGACCGGCTCGGACGCCATGAATTCGCACAGCTCGCCGTAGAAGGGGCGTTCCTTGTGCACTTCGTAGAATTTGCCGGCCTGATCCATGGTCAGCTTGATGCGCTTCTGCGCGACGATGCGCAGCCCGGCTTCCTCGAACTTGGCGTTGATCTTGCCGGTGAGGTTGCGACGGGTGGCGTCGGGTTTGATGATCGAGAGCGTACGTTCGATGGCCATTTGGAAAAGCCCTTCTGATGAGGACCGGTCTGATCGCCCGGTCAGGATTTGGTCTGGCGCCTGCTAGCATGGGGAATCGGTGTTGGAAACCCCCGCTTTTGGTCAGTTCTGGCCCGGTTTGTACGACAATCGTGCAAAAACCGTTCACGTTCCGACGAGGCCCTCCGCCGTCTCGCCGCAGTGCAGCTTTGGCGCAACGCAGCGGGACGTTGACGCGGGGCGCGCGCGCTGGCAGGAGGGGGCCATGCTGCGCATCGACAACATCACCTACGCAATCGAGGGTCGCCCGCTGTTCGAGGGCGCCTCCGCCACCGTGCCCGAGGGGCACAAGGTCGGCCTCGTCGGCGCGAACGGCGCGGGCAAGACCACGCTCTTCCGCCTGATCCGCGGCGAGATCGCGCTGGAATCGGGCGAGATCTCGCTGCCCGCGCGCGCCCGCATCGGCGGCGTCGCGCAGGAGGTGCCCTCCTCCGCGACCAGCCTGATCGACACCGTTCTGGCCGCCGATACCGAACGCGCCGAGCTGATGGCGGAGGCCACGACCGCCACCGATCCGCATCGCATCGCCGAGATCCAGACCCGGCTGGCCGATATCGACGCCTGGTCGGCGGAGGCGCGGGCCTCCGCGATCCTGCGCGGCCTTGGGTTTGACAGCGAGGCGCAACGGCGGCCTTGCAGTGACTTCTCGGGCGGCTGGCGGATGCGCGTGGCGCTCGCCGGCGTGCTGTTTTCCCAGCCCGACCTGCTGCTCCTCGACGAGCCGACGAACTACCTCGACCTCGAGGGCGCGCTCTGGCTCGAGCAATATCTCGCGCGCTATCCGCATACCGTCATCATCATCAGCCACGACCGCGACCTGCTCAATCGCGCGGTGACCTCGATCCTGCATCTGGAGGGGCGCAAGCTCACGCTCTGGCACGGGCCCTACGACCAGTTCGCCCGCCAGCGCGCCGCCGCGCATGCCCAGCAGGCCGCCGAGGCGAAGAAGCAGGAGGCGCGGCGCGCCCATCTGCAAAGCTTCGTCGACCGCTTCAAGGCGAAGGCGACGAAGGCCGCGCAGGCGCAGGCGCGGGTGAAAATGCTCGAGAAGATGGTGCCGATCACCGCCCCCGAGGAGGCGGCGAAACAGATCTTCACCTTCCCGGTGCCCGAACAGCTGAGCCCGCCGATCATCACCATGGAGGGCGCGGCGGTCGGCTATGGTGACAGGCCGATCCTGAAGCGGCTGAGCCTGCGCATCGACCAGGATGACCGGATCGCGCTCCTTGGCCGCAACGGCGAGGGAAAATCGACGCTTTCCAAGCTGTTGGCGGGCAAACTTGAGGTGATGGAGGGGCGCATCACGCGCTCCTCGAAGCTGCGCATCGGCTATTTCGCGCAGCATCAGGTCGATGAGCTCGACCTCGGCGCGACGCCGCTTTTGCACCTGCAGCGTCTGCGCCCGGAGGAGCATCAGTCGAAGCTGCGCGCGCGGCTTGCGGGCTTCGGCCTCGGCGCGGATCAGGCGGAAACCGTGGTCGGCAAGCTTTCGGGCGGGCAGAAGGCGCGGCTGTCGCTGCTGCTCGCCACGCTCGACGCGCCGCATCTCTTGATCCTCGACGAACCGACCAACCACCTCGACATCGAGAGCCGCGAGGCGCTGGTCGAGGCGCTGACCGCCTATTCCGGCGCCGTCGTGCTGGTCAGCCATGACATGCATCTGCTCAGCCTCGTCGCCGACCGGCTCTGGCTGGTGAAAGGCGGCGCGGTGGCGCCCTATGGCGGCGATCTCGAAAGCTATCGCGCCGAGCTGCTTGCCGGCGATCCGGCCGAAAAGCCTGCGGCAAAGCCGAAGGACCGGCCCGCGAAACCCGCGCGCGAGGCGATTCTCGCGCTCCGCGCCGAGGCGCGTAAGGCCGAGGATCGTGTGAACAAGCTCTCGGAAATGCTTGTGAAGCTTGACGAAAAGCTGGCCGACCCCGGGCTTTACGAAGCCGCGCGGGCGGCCGAGCGCGACAAGTGGCTGCTCAAGCACGCCGAGGCGCGCGAGGCGATGGCGCGGGCCGAGGAGCTTTGGCTCGCGGCGCTCGAAGCGCTGGAGATGGCCGAGGCCGGCTGATCACTCCGCGGCGATCGCGAAGCGCTCCGGTGCGGATTCGGCCAGTCCGATCCGCACCCCCGGCATCGCCGCGAGCGTCGCGAGATCGCGCTGGAAGCGGCGGCGCAGCAGCGCCCCCTCGAGCGGCGCGAAGGCGGCGATCGGCGCGGGCTGCGGCTGGCGCGCGTGGAAGGCGGTGAGGCGGGCGACCTGCTGCGGCGAGATCTCGACGCCGCTGCGGTAGAGCCGCTGCAGCATGGCAAGCGCGGTGTCGGGCATCTCGCGGCCCTGCCCCGGGCGGGCCTCGATCGCGGCGCCGGGCACGAGCGCCGTAAGCACCTCCGCCACCCCGGTCGGCGCCGGCAGAATCACCACTTCGCGCGGGGAAAGCGCCGCGATCAGCTCGCGCACGATCTCGACCCAGCCGCGGCGCAACGCGGCAAGCTCCGGCGCGAGCGTGGCGAAATCCTCGACCGCGCGGCGCTGCGCCTGATGCCGCCAGAGCGCAGGGAAATAGTCGTCATAGGCCACGACCGGCAGCACGAGACGGCCGACGGGCGTTGAGAGATTACTTGAGAAATGCCGCGCACGCCTTTGAATATGCGTGAAAAACCCGGAAAGTCCGGCGATCGGCTTGGCGAAGATCGTCTCGTCGACATGGACCCCGCCGGACGCGATCGGGCCAAGGACCGGCGCGCCATAGCCCGCCTGCGCCAAGAGCCCACGCCCCTGCGCAAGAGACCGCGCCACATTGGCGCCAAGCCCGCCGCTCGCCGGAATCGCTGCGAAGATGTGATGCTCGCCCATGCCTGCCCGCTCCGTCGGCTGTGCCGATCGTTCTCGTTTACCTTTTCGAAACTAGGCGGCGAATGTGGCGAAGTTTTGACCGGTGCGGCGGGGATCGCGGTTCTGGACAAGGCGGCGGCGCTGCGACACCTTGGCGCCAGCAAAGGAGACCCCGATGGCGCGCAAGATCATCATCGACACCGACCCCGGGCAGGACGACGCGGTCGCGATCCTGCTGGCCCTCGCCAGCCCCGAGCTGGAGGTGATGGGGATCACCTGCGTCGCGGGCAATGTGCCGCTGGAGAAGACCGCGCGCAATGCGCGGGTGATCTGCGAGCTGGCCGGGCGCAGCGAGGTCAGGGTCTTTGCCGGCTGTGACCGGCCACTGATCCGCCCGCTGGTGACCGCGGAATATGTGCATGGCAAGACCGGGCTCGACGGCATCGCGCTGCCCGATCCGGCGATGGAACTGCAGCCGGGCCATGCCGTCGATTTCATCATCGAGACGCTGCGCGCCGAGCCCGCGGGCACCGTCACGCTTTGCCCGCTCGGGCCGCTGACGAATATCGCGACGGCCTTCACCCGCGCGCCCGACATCGTCGCGAAAGTGCAGCAGATCGTGCTGATGGGCGGGGCCTATTTTGAGGTGGGCAACACCACGCCCGCGGCCGAATTCAACATTTACGTCGATCCGCAAGCCGCTGAAATCGTGTTCAGATCCGGCGTCGATCTGGTGGTGATGCCGCTTGACGTGACGCATAAGGTGCTCACCACCCGCGCCCGGATCGAGGGGTTCCGCGCGCTCGGCACCCCGGTCGGCGCGGCGGTGGCGAGCTGGACCGATTTCTTCGAGCGCTTCGACATGGCGAAATACGGCTCCGACGGCGCGCCGCTGCACGACCCCTGCGTGATCGCCTTTCTGATCCGGCCCGAGCTGTTCGAGGGCCGCCGCGTCAATGTCGAGATCGAGACCCAGTCGGAGCTGACGATGGGCATGACCGTGGCCGATTGGTGGGGGGTGACCGATCGCACGCCGAATGCGCTTTTCATGAACGGCGTCGATGCGGCGGGGTTCTATGCGCTGCTGACCGAGCGGCTGGGCCGGTTGTGAGGGAAGAATGAGTATTTGGACCAAGAAGAAGCCAATGTCTTTCTTCTTGGCAAAAATACTCATGCCCTGCCTTGACCGCCCTACGCCACACCCCAGATCAGCGCCATGACCCCGCGTTTCGACAATTCCTATGCCCGCCTGCCCGAGCGCTTCTTTGCCCGCCAGACGCCCGAAGGGGCGCCGGCGCCGCGGCTGATCGCGCTCAACCGCCCCCTCGCCGTGCGGCTTGGGCTCGATGCCGACTGGCTCGCCGGGCCGGAGGGGCTTGCGATGCTTTCGGGCAGCGCGCTGCCCGAGGGGGCCGAGCCGATCGCGCAGGCCTATGCCGGGCATCAGTTCGGCGGCTGGGTGCCGACGCTCGGCGACGGGCGCGCGGTGCTGATCGGCGAGGTGGTGGCGCCCGACGGGGCGCGCTTCGATCTGCAGCTGAAGGGCGCGGGGCAGACGGTGTTCTCACGGCGCGGCGACGGGCGCGCCTGGCTTGGCCCGGTGCTGCGCGAATATGTCGTGAGCGAGGCGATGGCTGCGCTTGGCGTGCCGACGACGCGGGCGCTGGCCGCGGTGGCGACCGGCACGCGGGTGGTGCGCGACGGTTTCGCGCGCCCGGGCGCGGTGCTCACAAGGGTTGCGGCGAGCCATATCCGCGTCGGCACCTTCCAGTTCTTCGCCGCGCGCGGCGACGATAATGGATTAAGAACGCTCGCCAACCATGTGATTTCGCGTCATTATCCGGAGGCGGAAAGCGCGCTTGATCTGCTGCGTGCGGTCACCGCCGCGCAGGCCCGGCTGATCGCGCAATGGATGAGTTTCGGCTTCATCCATGGCGTGATGAACACCGACAACATGGCCGTTTCGGGAGAGACGATCGACTATGGCCCCTGCGCCTTCCTGGATGCCTATCACCCGAAGAAGGTGTTTTCCTCGATCGACCAGTTCGGCCGCTACGCCTATGCGATGCAGCCGCAGATCGCGGCCTGGAACCTCGCGCAGCTGGCCTCCTGCCTGCTTCCCCTGATCCCGGGCAGCGAGGAGGAGGTGATCGAGGCCGCGACCGAGGTGATCAACGGCTTTGCGCCGCGTTATCAGGCAGAATGGCTGCGCCGGATGGGGGCGAAGATCGGGCTGGCCGCGGCCGGGGCGGAGGATCTGCCGCTGATCGAGAGCCTTCTGAACCGGATGGCCTCGGAGGGCGCCGATTTCACCCGCACCTTCCGCGGCCTCGTCACCGGTGCGGCGCGCGACGAATTCACCGATCCGATGGCTTTTGAGACCTGGGCGCCCGACTGGCAGGCGCGGCTGGCGCGCGAGGCGGACCCGCAGGCGGTGATGGCGCGGGCGAACCCGGTGCGGATCCCGCGCAACCATCGCATCGAACAGGCGATCACCGCGGCGGTGGAGGGGGATTTCGCCCCCTTCGAACGGTTGCAGCAAGCGCTGGCCCATCCTTTCGATCCCGATCCCGCGCTTGCCGATCTCGAAGCCGCGCCCTGGCCCGAGGAAGTGGTGAAACGCACCTTCTGCGGCACCTGAGCTTTGACGCGCAAGGCATTGTGATGTAACGGTTTCAGCCATGACGGTCCGGATCGCCTCCTACAATCTGCACAAATGCGTCGGCACCGATCGCAAGCGCGATCCGGCGCGTAACCTTGCCGTCATCAACGCGCTGGCCGCCGATGTCGTGGCGCTGCAGGAGGTCGACCGGCGGCTTGGCGCGCGCCCGGCGGCGCTGCCCGAAAAGCTGATCGAGGCGGAAACCGATTTTCACGCGGTGGAGCTGCCGCGCACCGGGCCGGATAGCCTGGGCTGGCACGGGCAGACCGTGCTCGTGCGGCGCGGCACGCGGGTGCTTGCGGCGGAGGGGGTCGACCTGCCCGGGCTCGAGCCGCGCGGCGCGCTGATGGTGCGGCTCGCGCATGAAGGCGCCGCGCCCTTCGCCCTTGTCGCCGCGCATCTCGGCCTGCGCCGGGCCGACCGGCACGCGCAATGGACGCGCATCGCAGAAATCCTCGGCGAGACCGCGATGCCCGCCCTCGCCATCGGCGATTTCAACGAATGGTCGCGTGAGCGCGGCTTCGAGGCCTGCACCGGGCTGCATGTCCACGTTCCGGGGCCGAGCTACCCGGCCTTTGCACCGATCGGGCGGCTCGACCGGATCGTGACGACGCCCGGGCTGCGGGTGCGGCGGATGGGGGTGTTCGACAGCGCGCTCGCGCGGCGCGCCTCCGATCACCTGCCGATCTGGGCCGATGTCTCGGGGCTCCTGCGCTAAGTTGTGACGCACACAATCGCGCGCTGGACGGCGCGGCGCGCTTGCGGCAGAGCTGCCGCACCCATCCACGGAGTTCTCATGGAAAACCTGCGCGGCAGCCTTCTGATGGTCGCGGCGATGGCCGGATTCGCGCTCGAGGACATGTTCGTCAAGGCGCTGGCCCGGCATCTGCCGGTGGGCGAGGTGCTGACCCTCGTGGGGCTTGGCGGCGCACTGATCTTCGCCGTGCTCGCACTTGCGCGGGGCGACCGGCTGGTGAGCCGCGACATCCTGCTGCCCGCGGTGGTGGCGCGCAATTTCTCCGAGCTTGCCGGCACGATCTTCTTCGTCTCGGCGATCGCGCTCACGCCGCTCGCGCAGGCCTCGGCGATCCAGCAGGCGACGCCGCTCGCCGTGACGCTCGGCGCGGCGCTGTTTCTGGGCGAGACCGTCGGCTGGCGGCGCTGGACGGCGATCATCGTCGGGCTGATCGGCGTCATCATCGTCGTGCGCCCGGGGACCGAGGGGTTTTCGGCGCTCTCGCTTCTGGCCGTCGCCTCGGTCGCGGGGCTTGCCGCGCGCGACGTGGTCACGCGCAAGGTGCCGCGGCGGATCTCCTCGATGCAGCTCGCGACCTGGGGCTTTGCCTCGGTGATCCCGGCGGGGCTTGGGCTGATGGCGATCCAGGGCGCGCCGGCGCTCATGCCCGATGCGCTCCAGATCGCGATGCTCGCGGGCGCGATGGGCTTCGGCACCGCCGGATATTACGCGCTGATCGGCGCGATGCGGATCGGTGAGGTCGCCGTCATCACCCCCTTCCGCTATACCCGGCTGATCTTTGCGGTGCTGATCGGCTGGGCAGTCTTTGCCGAGCGGCCCGACCGTTACACGCTGATCGGCGGCGCGGTGATCGTGGCCTCGGGGCTTTACACGCTCTGGCGGCAGCGCCGGGCCGCGCGCAAGTCGTGAAACTTTCACGGAAAGTCCGTCGCTAACAGCGCCCCGCCCCGGCCCAAGACCCTTTTCGCAGCGCCGCCATCGGGCTATAGAGTCTGCGAAATCCTCAGCCGGAGCCTTCCCATGAGCACGATCATCGACATCCACGCGCGCGAGATCCTCGACAGCCGCGGCAACCCCACCGTCGAAGTTGACGTCACCCTCGAAGACGGCACGATGGGCCGCGCCGCGGTGCCCTCGGGCGCCTCGACCGGCGCGCATGAGGCGGTCGAGCGCCGCGACGGCGACAAGGCCCGCTACATGGGCAAGGGCGTGCTCGAGGCGGTGATGGCCGTCAACGGCGAGATCGCCGAGAACCTCGTGGGCGAGGACGTGACCGAGCAGGTCGCGATCGACAATATGATGATCGAGCTCGACGGCACGCCCAACAAGGGCCGCCTGGGCGCGAACGCGATCCTCGGCGTCTCGCTCGCCTGCGCGAAGGCGGCGGCCGAATTCACCATGCAGCCGCTTTACCGCTATGTCGGCGGCACCTCGGCGCGCGTCCTGCCGGTGCCGATGATGAACATCATCAACGGCGGCGAACATGCCGACAACCCGATCGACGTGCAGGAATTCATGATCATGCCGGTCTCCGCCGGCAATATCCGCGACGCGGTGCGGATGGGTTCGGAAGTGTTCCACACGCTGAAGAAGGAGCTTTCGGCGGCGGGTCTTTCGACCGGTCTCGGCGACGAGGGCGGCTTTGCGCCGATGCTCGCCTCGACCCGCGACGCGCTCGATTTCGTGCTGAAGTCGATCGAGAAGGCCGGCTACAAGCCGGGCGAAGACATCTATCTCGCGATGGATTGCGCCTCGACCGAATATTACAAGGGCGGCAAATACGAGATGAAGGGCGAAGGCCTGAGCCTGAGCTCGGCCGAGAACGTCGCCTGGCTGGAAAAGCTGGTGAACGACTACCCGATCATCTCGATCGAGGACGGCTGCGCCGAGGATGACTGGGAGGGCTGGAAGCTGCTCACCGACACGCTCGGCGGCAAGGTTCAGCTCGTCGGCGACGACCTCTTCGTGACCAACCCCGAGCGTCTCGAGCGCGGCATCAAGGCCGGCGTCGCGAACTCGATGCTCGTCAAGGTGAACCAGATCGGCTCGCTCACCGAGACGCTCGCCGCCGTCGACATGGCGCATCGCGCGCATTACACCAACGTGATGTCGCACCGTTCGGGCGAGACCGAGGATGCGACGATCGCCGATCTCGCGGTGGCGACGAACTGCGGCCAGATCAAGACCGGTTCGCTCGCGCGTTCCGACCGGCTCGCGAAATACAACCAGCTGATCCGCATCGAGGAAATGCTGGGCGAGACCGCGATCTACGCCGGCCGTTCGATCCTGAAGTAAGCGGTTTCCGCTTTTCCCTGGAAAAATTCTCTCCCCGCCGGCGGCACCAGCTCCGGCGGGGTTTTCTTTGACTTTCTCGCCTCCGGCGGGAGTATTTGCGCCAAGAAGAAAGGGCACAGATGGACGAGGCGGATCGGATCATCGCGGCGCTGGATCTGGCGCCGCATCCGGAGGGCGGCTGGTTTCGCCAGACCTGGATCGCGGAGGCGGAGCCGGGCGCGCGCCCCGCGGGCACCTGCATCTATTTCCTGCTGAAAGCCGGTGAGCGCAGCCACTGGCATCGCGTCGATGCCGCCGAGATCTGGCATTTCCACGCCGGCGCGCCGTTGATCCTCGAGATCGCGGCGCAGGCGCAGGGGCCGGCCCGGGCGCTGACGCTCGGCCCCGGCGTACTGTCGGGGCAAAGCCCGCAGGCGGTGGTGCCGGCGGGGCATTGGCAGGCGGCGCGCCCGACGGGGGACTGGGCGCTGGTGAGCTGCACCGTCTCGCCCGGGTTCCGCTTCGAGGGGTTCGAACTCGCCCCACCCGGCTTCGACATCGCGCGCTGAGCGGAACCCTTTCGCCCGCCCCGCGTTGGGCCGCAAAGGGAGAGCCTGATGTCGGACTGGATCCTCGCGCTAATGCGGGACGGCGGCTATGTCGCGGTTGCCGTGCTGATGTTTCTGGAAAACCTCTTTCCGCCGATCCCCTCGGAGATCGTGATGCCGATGGCGGGCTTCGCGGCGCGGCGCGCGGATCTGAGCCTGCCGCTCCTGATGGCGGCGGGATCGTTCGGCTCCTTCCTCGGGGCGGCGGCCTGGTACTGGATCGGGCTGCGGATCGGGCTGCGCGGGCTGCGCCGCTTCACCCGCCATCACGGCCGCTGGCTGACGCTGAGCCCGCGCGACGTCGATCAGGCCGATGCCTGGTTCGAGCGCTACGGCAATGGCATCGTCTTCTTCGGGCGGCTCGTGCCCGGGCTGCGCTGGCTCGTCTCGGTGCCGGCGGGCCTCGCCGAGATGCCGGTCGCGCCCTTCCTGCTGCTCACCGCGGCGGGCACGGCGGTCTGGTCGGGGGCGCTCGTCCTCGCGGGCTGGATGCTTGGCGCGAATTACCGGCTGCTCGTCGACTGGCTGAGCCCGATCTCGGCGGTGATGATGGCGCTGATGACGGCGCTTTATCTTTACCGCGTCGTCACCTTCGATCCGGCGGGACGGAGCCTGCCGCCCCCGCCGGCGCCGCGCGAGGCGGCAGAGGGCGTCGAGCCCTGATCACCACAGGTCGTGGCGGAAGCTCGCGGCGAGCGTCTCGAGCCAGCTGGCCGGCGGCAGATGCAGCGCGGCAAGCACGATCACCAGCACGACGAGGCCAAGCGCCAGCGCGATCTCGCGCGGGTGGCCAAGGCCCTGCGTCGCGCGCGACCAGGCGAGATTGACGATCACCGCGCGATGCAGCCAGCCATGCCAGAGCGCGGCACCGATCACGAGCAGCGCCATCGTCAGGTGCAGCCCCTCCCAGCCGCTGCGGCCGAGGCCCAGAAACGACCAGCCCCCCTGCGCCGCGATCCGCCCCGAGGGCGCAAGCATCAGCGCGCCGCCGGAGACCGTCATCGCGAGAAAGGCAAGACCGATCAGGAAAACCGCAAAGGCGCGCCCCGAGAAACGGGTCGCGGCGGTGCTGCGGGTCGTGTCACGGACATGGGCGAACATCTCCCCCTCCTCCGCGCGTTTCGGGGGGAAGCATAGCGCAAAACCCCGCGCCGCGCCATGCGCCGCAACCGCGCGCCCGCTCAGAACCTGCCGGCCGCGCGGTGCATCACGAGGAAGGACAGTTTGAAGGCGATCGGCCCCACGCCCAGCGAGAAAAGGAAGGCCACCGGCCAGGCGGTGAGCCAATGCTGCATCCACTGCCCGAACCACCCCGCCTCGAAGCCGAAGGGGAGGATCGAGAAGCAGAATGTCATCAGAAAGGCCATGATGCAGGAGATGAACACCTGCGCGAGGATGATCGTGAGTTTTTCGCGTTTGCGATCCGGTTGCTGCATGTCGTTTTCCCATCTGAGGCCCCTCGGGGGGGCGACTGCCGCGGGTTCGCGAACGACTAACTCCCGCCGCCCGGGATATGGGCGGCGATGACCGGGGTAACCTGACCGGTCGCACGTTTTTCGGCTCGCCTCAGATAGGGGCAAGGCCGAGCGCGGTCAAGCCTGCACGGCGGGCCGGCGAAGCCGTGCAATTGCAGTTCTCCGCCCTTGATCACCCTCGCCCCGAAGGTCGGAAGATCACCTCAAACGCGGGACTTGGCCCCGGCTTGCGCACCGATGGGCAAGCGCCCGACCGATTTCGCCTATCTGCAAAAGCAGATCGCGAAGGGCAATTAATCGCGGCCCGGCCGGCTGACCCGCCCTCCGCCGACGAGGGCGGCGACGCCGGTCGTCGAGGGGCCGGAGGTCGGCATTCCGTGGGCGACGCGCACGGCGAGATAGGCGAAGGCCTGCGCCTCGAGCATGTCGCCGTCGAGGCCGAGATCCTCGATCGGGGCGACCGGGCAGGCCATGCGTTCGGCGAGCTCGGTCATCAGCGCGACGTTGAGCCGCCCGCCGCCGGAGACGTAAAGCGCGATCGGGGGGGCGGGGAAATGCTCGGCCCCGCGCGCGACGGCGGCGGCGACGCAGGCGATCAGGGTCGCCACCGCATCGGCGTCGTCGAGATCCTTCACGAGATCCAGAAGATCGTGAAACTCGTTACGATCCAGGGACTTCGGCGGCATCCGATGGAACCAGGGACGTTCCAGGAAATCGGCGACGATGGCACTGTCGACCCGGCCCGAGAGTGCGAATTCGCCGCCTTCGTCCATCTCGGCGCCCAGCCGGCGGCGCATCAGATCGTCGATCGGCGCATTCGCGGGGCCGGTGTCGAAGGCGAGCACCGCGCCCGGTTCCTCGGGCCGCGCGAGCCGCGGATCGAGCCAGGTGACATTGCCCACGCCGCCGAGGTTGAGGAAGGCCACCGGCGCCTCGAGCCCGGCCCATTGCGCGCAGGCGAAATGGAAGAAGGGCACGAGCGGCGCGCCCTGCCCGCCGAGTTCCACATCCATCGAGCGGAAATCCCAGACCACGGTGCGCCCGAGCACCTCGGCCAGAACCGCGCCGTCGCCCGCCTGATGCGTGCGCCGCGGCCCGTGCAGCCCCTGCGGATCATGCGCGAGCGTCTGGCCGTGAAAGCCGATGATGACCTCTTCGGAGAAATCCTCGAGCAGTTCGGAAAGCAGCTCGGCATGGGCGGTTTCGACCACTTCCGCGGCCGCCTCCACCCCCTTCTCGCCGGGCCAGCGGCCAAGCGCGGAATGCAGCACGCCGCGTTCCTCGGGCGTGTAGGGGCGATAGGCCGAGGGGCCGAAGTCGAGGATATGCACGCCATCGGTGCGCAGCATCGCGGCGTCGACCCCGTCGAGCGAGGTTCCCGACATCGTGCCCACCGCCCAGATCGGACCCGCTCTCAACATGGCTTCCCCTTTGTTTTCCGGCTCGATATACGCATGAGCGCAACAAGGGGACAAGCACGATGACCTACCATCCCAAATCCGATTTTCTGCGGATCATCATCGAGCGCGGCTTCCTGGCGGATTGCACCGATCTGCAGGAGCTCGACGCGGCCTTGGCGAAGGGGATGGTGACCGCCTATATCGGCTATGACGCCACGGCGGCCTCGCTGCATGTCGGGCATCTCTTGAACATCATGCTGCTGCGCTGGTTCCAGAAGACCGGGAACAAGCCGATCACGCTGATGGGCGGCGGCACGACCAAGGTCGGCGATCCGTCGTTCCGCTCCGAGGAGCGGCCGCTGCTGACGCCGGAGAAGATCGACGAGAATATCGCCGGCATGCAGCGCGTCTTTGCGCGCTACCTCGATTACCGCGACGAGGCGAATGGCGCGATGATGCGCAACAATGCCGAGTGGCTCGACACGCTGAATTACCTCGATTTCCTGCGCGACATCGGGCGGCATTTCTCGGTCAACCGGATGCTGTCGTTTGAATCGGTGAAATCGCGGCTCGATCGCGAGCAGTCGCTGAGCTTCCTCGAATTCAACTACATGATCCTGCAGGCCTATGACTTCCTCGAGCTGAACCGCCGCTATGGCTGTCTGCTGCAGATGGGCGGCTCGGATCAATGGGGCAATATCGTCAACGGCATCGACCTCACCCGCCGGGTGCTCGACCGCGAGATCTTCGGCCTGACGACGCCGCTTCTGACCACCTCGGACGGGCGCAAGATGGGCAAGTCGCAGGGCGGCGCGGTCTGGCTCAATGACCAGATGCTGAGCCCCTACGAGTTCTGGCAGTTCTGGCGCAACACCACCGACGCCGATGTCGGCCGGTTCCTGAAGCTCTACACCGATCTGCCGGTGGAGGAATGCGAGCGGCTCGGTGCGCTTGGTGGGGCCGAGATCAATGGCGCAAAGATCATCCTCGCGAATGAGGTGACGACGCTCCTGCACGGGGCGGAGGCGGCTGCCGCGGCGGAGGCCACCGCGCGTGAGGTCTTCGAGAAGGGCGGCGTGGGCGACGATCTTCCGACGCTGATGCTCGCCCCGGAAGAAGTGGCGGAGGGGATCTCGCTCGCGCAGCTGGTGATCCGCTCGGGGCTGGCCAAGACCGGCAAGGACGGCAAGCGGCTCATCGCCGAGGGCGGGCTGAAGGTGAACGACGACATCTGCGCCGATCCGGGCCGGATGTTCCACGCCGGCGATTTCGCCGAGCCGGTGAAGCTCAGCGCCGGCAAGAAACGCCATGCGCTGGTGCAGATCGGCTGAGGGCGGACCGGGGCGCTGCCCCGGACCCCGAGGTATTTTCGGCAAGATGAAAGAGAAAGGGCGCTCCTCGCGGGGCGCCCTTTTCCTTTTGTCATTCATCTTGCCCGAAATACCTCGGGGGGTGAGGCGAAGCCGAGGGGGGCAGCGCCCCCCCTGCCCGGCCCGTCACTCGACCGTGGCGGAGACGATGTAATCCGGGTCTTCCACGAGGCCGTTCTGCCGCGGGTCGCCCTGCTTGATCTTGTCCACCACATCCATGCCGGAGACGACATGGCCGACGATCGTATATTGCCCGTCGAGATGGGGCGCGTCGTCGAACATGATGAAGAACTGGCTGTTGGCCGAGTTCGGATCGGAGGAGCGCGCCATGCCGACCATGCCGCGGGTGAAGGAGCGGTTCGAGAATTCCGCCGGGAGGTCCGGGTATTTCGAGCCGCCCATCCCCGCCATCGCGGTATCGCCGCCGCGCTTGCCGAACTGCACGTCGCCGGTCTGCGCCATGAAGCCCGCAATCACGCGGTGGAAGACCACGTCGTCATAGGCATGCTCGTTGGCGAGCTGCACGATGCGCTCGACATGTTTCGGCGCGACGTCGGGCAGCAGGTCGATCACCACCTTGCCGCTTTCGGAACCGCCGACCTCGAGCACGAGGTTCGGGCCCGGGCCGTCGGGAACGGTGGTGCCGTCCTGCGCAAACGCGCCGGTCGCGGCGAAGGCCATCGCAGTGGCGAGCAGCAGCTTACGCATCGGCGGCGACCTTGACCGAGATCATCCGGTCGGGGGCGGCCGGCGGCTCGCCGCGGGCGATCTTGTCGACGAATTCCATGCCCGAGATCACCCGGCCGTAGACGGTATACTGACCGTTCAGGAAGTGGTTGTCGGCGAAATTGATGAAGAACTGGCTGTTGGCCGAGTTCGGATTCATCGAGCGCGCCGCGCCGAGCGTGCCACGGTCATGCGGCAGCTTGGAGAATTCCGCCTTCAGGTCGGGATAGGACGAGCCACCCGTGCCGGCGCGGCGAGGGTTGTAGTCCTTTTCCATATTCGCATTCTCGACATCGCCGGTCTGCGCCATGAAGCCCTCGATCACGCGGTGGAAGGCCACGTTGTCATAGGCGCCGTCGCGGGCGAGCTGTTTCATCCGCTCGCTGTGCAGGGGGGCGATCTCGGGCAGAAGCTCGATCACGACATCGCCGTCCTTGAGCGTCATGATGATGGTGTTCTCGGGGTCTTTGATCTCGGCCATTGCTGGTCTCCTCGCATGTCGGGGGCGACCTTACGCAGGAGCCCCGCCCAAGAAAAGGGCAAAGCGCCGCAAGCCGTTGACGCGGCCCTCACCGCGGGGCAAGTTTGCGTGAAGAGCGCCGGCGGACGGCCCCCGCCCGCGCCTGTAGCAGGAGAACGGATATGGCTTGGAAAACGCTCGACGAGATGGATCTTGCGGGCAAGGTCGCCCTCGTGCGCGTCGACATCAACGTGCCGGTGGAGAACGGCGTGGTGACGGACGCGACCCGGATCGTGAAGATCGTGCCGACGGTGAAGGATATCCTTGCCAAGGGCGGCAAGCCGGTCTTGCTCGCGCATTTCGGCCGCCCGAAGGGCAAGGTCGTGCCGGAGATGAGCCTGAAACCGCTCGTGCCCGAGCTGGAAAAGGCGCTTGGCTGCAAGGTCACCTTCGCCGAGGATTGCATCGGCGCGCCGGCGAAAAAGGCGGTGGCGGCGATGCAGCCCGGTGAGGTCGTGCTGCTCGAGAACACCCGCTTCCACGCCGGCGAGGAGAAGAACGATCCGGAGCTGAGCGCGGCGATGGCGGCGCTGGGCGAGGTCTATGTGAATGACGCCTTCTCGGCCGCGCACCGCGCGCACAGCTCGACCGAGGGCATCGCCCATATCCTGCCCTCGGCCGCCGGGCGGCTGATGGAGGCGGAGCTGAAGGCGCTCGAGGCGGCGCTTGGCACCCCGGTGCGGCCGGTCTGCGCGGTGGTCGGCGGGGCGAAGGTCTCGACCAAGCTCGACCTGCTCGGCAATCTGGTGAGCAAGGTCGACCATCTGGTGATCGGCGGCGGCATGGCGAACACCTTCCTCGTCGCGCTCGAGATCGACGTCGGCAAGTCGCTCGCCGAACGCGACATGGCCGACACCGCGAAGGGGATCCTGGCGAAGGCGGAGCTTGCCGGCTGCGCGATCCATCTGCCGGTCGATGTCGTCGTCGCGCGCGAGTTCAAGGCGGGTGCCGAGAACGAGACGGTGGCGAATGACGCCTGCCCCGAGGATGCGATGATCCTCGACGCCGGACCGAAATCGGTCGCGGCGATCGCCAAGGTCTTCGAGGAATCGAAGACGCTGATCTGGAACGGGCCGCTGGGCGCCTTCGAGATCGCGCCCTTCGACGCGGCGACCAATGCGGCGGCGCAGAAGGCGGCGGAGCTGACCCGCGAGGGCAAGCTGATCTCGGTCGCGGGCGGCGGCGATACGGTCGCGGCGCTGAACAAGGCCGGGGTCGCGGGCGATTTCACCTATATCTCGACCGCGGGCGGCGCCTTCCTCGAATGGATGGAAGGCAAGGAACTGCCCGGCGTCGCGGCGCTCATGCAATGATGCAGTGAAAGTTCGGGCGGGCAGATTCCCCTGCCCGCCCGAGCGTTCCCGGCAACGGAGGGAGAGGGATCACCCCCCGGCGCCGAGAATGGCCTGCGCAAGCGCCGTCTCGCGCGCCTGCGCCTCGGGGCCGAAGCCCGAGAAGATCATCAGCACGCGCCCCTCCTCACTCCATAGCGCGAGCTGTTTCATCGTTCCATCCCAGAGCGCAGCCGCACCGAGATCGACCGGCACAAGGCCCGGATCGGTGCCGAGGAGATCGGCCTGTTCGCGGATATAGCCCGCGCGGAGATCGGCGACGGGGCGCGTTTCGCCCGGGGTCTCGCGGCGCAGGAGCGTGAGCGAGTCGCCCCCGGCCGTGAGCACCGCGCAGACCGAGAGGCGCATCCCGTCCCCGGCCTTGTCCACCCGGGTCTCATAGGTGAGATCCGGGCCGAGCACGGCCTCCGCCCCGGCAAGGCGCAGCCAGTCGCAGGCGGAGCGCGGCGGCTCGGCCGCGGCCGGCAAGGCGCAAAGCGCGAGCGCGAGGGAAAGCTGCGCCCTCATCGTTTCACGAGCTCCACGCGGCGGTTGAGGGCGCGCCCCTCCTCGGTCGTGTTCTCGGCGACGGGCGCGAGCGGACCGACGCCGGCGGGTTCGAGCCGGCTTGCCGCGATGCCGAAACGCCCGGTCAGGGCCGTGACCACCGCCGCGGCGCGCCGGCGCGAGAGGTCGAGGTTGTAGTCATAGCCGCCGGTCATGTCGGTATGGCCGACGACGAAGACGGTGAGCGCGGGGTCTTCGCCCAGAAGCGTAACGATCTCGGCCAAGGTCGCGTCGGAATCGGGTTTCAGCCTGGCGCTGTCGTAGTCGAAGAGGATGCCGTAGAGTTTCACCCGCCCCTCGGTGCCGAGCGCGCCGGCCATCTCGGCCGCGGTGACGATCTCCATGCGCTGCTGCATCGGCTTGCCCTCGACGAGGTCGAGCAGCACGAGCACCTTGTCGGCGGTCTGCGGGAAATGGTCGAAGCTTTCGAAGGCGGCGTAGATCGAGACGGTGGTGCCGGTCTCGGGCTGGCGCATCACGAGGTAGCGCAGATCCGCGCGCGGCAGCGAGAAGGCCATCTTGCTCACCTGCCCGGAGTTCTCGAGCTTCATCGTGTAGAGGAATTTCGTGAAGGGCGTGGCCGGGCCGCAGGCCTCGCCGCCGCAGTCATAGACCGGAGTATAGCCCTGATCGGTGAGCTCGGCCTGATAGTTGCGGATCACCTCGAGCGGCGCGCGATCGTCGGGCACGACATAGAGGAGCCGGGTGTGCGGGCCCTCGACCGTCACTTGCGCCTCGGCCCCGTCCCAGCCGACCTTGGCGGTCGGATAGGCGAAGGCGTCGTAGCCGGACTGGTCATAGCCGATGATCGCGGCGCCGCTGATGCGCGGCAGGCCGGGCGGATCGGCGGCACCGGGCACGTCGGCGAGCCCCTCGGCCCGCGCCATCGCGGCGATGCAAAGGCAGAGCGCCAGGGCGAAAAGTCTCGGGAAGGATGGCATTTCGACCTCCTTTCACCGCGTTTCCGGGTTAGGATGATAGCACAAAACCACGGCCCCGGGGACGGAGGGCGCGCGACATTTGCGCACCCCGCCCCCAGCCCCCCGCAGAACGGGGGAAAAGTGCTGCCCGCAGCAGACGTTAGCGTCACCAGAATTGCACCGTGGCGTGCAAGAGGGTAACTCGGAAGCAACCGGCGCGGTGCGCGCCATTCAACCACCGGGAGTTTGACATGCCGAACGCGAAAATGCTCGAACAGATGAAGAAGGGGCAGGGCTTCATCGCCGCGCTCGACCAGTCGGGCGGCTCGACCCCGAAGGCGCTCAAGCTCTACGGCGTCGAGGAAAGCGCCTATTCGAACGAAACCGAGATGTTCGACCTGATCCACGCGATGCGCTCGCGGATCATCAAGTCGCCCGCCTTCACCGGCGACAAGGTGATCGGCGCGATCCTGTTCGAACAGACGATGGACCGCGAGATCGACGGCATCCCGACCGCGACCTTCCTGTGGGAAAAGCGCGGCGTCGTGCCCTTCCTCAAGATCGACAAGGGTCTCGAGGCGGAGAAGGACGGCTGCCAGATGATGAAGCCGATGCCGGAGCTGGACGCGCTGCTGGCGAAGGCGGTGAAGGCCGGCATCTTCGGCACCAAGGAACGTTCGGTGATCTCGGCCGCCGATCCGCAGGGCATCCCCGCGGTCGTCGCGCAGCAGTTCGAGATCGGTGAGCAGGTACTCGCCGCCGGGCTCGTGCCGATCCTGGAGCCGGAGGTCACGATCTCGATCTCCGACAAGATCGACGCCGAGAAGATGCTGCAGGATGCGCTGCTGGCGGGGCTCGAAACGGTGTCGGCGCCGGTCATGCTCAAGCTGAGCCTGCCGACGATCGACAACTTCTATGCGCCGCTGGTGAACCACCCGAAGGTGATCAAGGTCGTCGCGCTTTCGGGCGGGCATTCGCGCGACGAGGCGAACAAGATCCTCGCGCGCAACCCGGGGATCATCGCCTCCTTCAGCCGCGCGCTGAGCGAAGGGCTGAGCGCGCAGCAGACCGACGCCGAGTTCGACGCGGTGCTCGCGGGTGCGGTCGACAGCATCTACAAGGCCTCGATCGCCTGAACCGATCAAATCTGATGCGGACGGGGGGCTTAGGCCCCCCGTTTGCGTTGAAATCCCTCGTTTTTCGCGCCATGCCGCAGCGAGGGGATTCACAAGGCGAATCAGCTGTGGCATGATTCCCCTACCGCCCGGCAAGAGGCGGCAACACGAGGCAGTTTCATGATTTCGCGCCGCCCCACCCTTGGGCCGTTCATCTTCTTCACCCTCGCCTTCGTGCTGGGCGCCTATTTCACCTTCGCCGCGGTGCAGGGCTCCTATGGCATCTTTCGCCGGGTGCAGATCGACGCCGAGATCGAGAAACAATCCGCGGTGCGCGACGGGCTGCGCGCCGAGACGAAGCGGATGGCGAATCTGACGCATCGGCTGTCGGACGACTATCTCGACCTCGACCTGCTTGATGAGCGCGCGCGCGACGTGCTCGGCACGCTGCGCCACGACGAGATCGTCGTGCGCTGAGCCGCGCCCGGGCCGCCGCGCCCGAATTTTCGGCATTAACCCCGTTTCCCCTGCCCGGCCCGTGCAATCGCGCGGGCTTTGTGCCATGCTGCGGGGGCCTCCCCCAACGCGCGATTGCATCGTTGCGAGCCTTGGGGTATGGAATGGTTTAATATTGAACTATTCCGAAACTGGGAGGCTGTCCGATGGCGACACGCAAGAGCCCCGAGACCCCGGCGCCCGATCTCGCCAATGTCTCGAAGGATGATCTGCTGAAATATTACCGCGACATGCTGCTGATCCGGCGCTTCGAGGAGAAGGCGGGCCAGCTTTACGGCATGGGGCTGATCGGCGGCTTCTGTCACCTTTACATCGGCCAGGAGGCGGTGGTCGTCGGGCTCGAGGCGGCCTCGGAAGAGGGTGACAAGCGGATCACCTCCTATCGCGACCACGGGCATATGCTCGCCTGCGGGATGGATGCGAAGGGCGTGATGGCCGAGCTGACCGGGCGCGAGGGCGGCTATTCCAAGGGCAAGGGCGGCTCGATGCACATGTTCTCGAAAGAGAAGCATTTCTACGGCGGCCACGGCATCGTCGGCGCGCAGGTGCCGCTGGGCGCGGGCCTCGCCTTTGCCGACAAATACCTTGAGAACGGGCGCGTCACCTTCACCTATTTCGGTGACGGCGCGGCGAACCAGGGCCAGATCTACGAGACCTTCAACATGGCGGCGCTCTGGAAGCTGCCGGTGATCTTCGTGATCGAGAACAATCAATATGCGATGGGCACGGCGCAGAAGCGCTCGACCTCGACGCCCGAGCTTTACACCCGCGGCGCGGCCTTCGGCATCCCGGGCGAGACCGTCGACGGGATGGATGTGCTGGCCGTGAAGGCAGCGGGCGAGAAGGCGGTCGCGCACTGCCGCGCGGGCGATGGCCCCTATATCCTCGAGGTGAAGACCTATCGCTATCGCGGCCACTCGATGTCGGACCCGGCGAAATACCGGAGCCGCGAGGAGGTGCAGAAGATGCGCGAGGAGCGCGATGCGATCGAGCATGTGCGCGAATTGCTGATCGCGGGCGGCCATGCCAGCGACGACGATCTCAAGGCGATCGACAAGGAGATCAAGGCGGTGGTGAGCGAGGCCGCCGAATTCGCCAAGGAGAGCCCCGAGCCCGCGCTCGGCGAGCTCTGGACCGATATCTACGCCTGAGGGGGACGCAAGATGGCAACCGAGATTCTGATGCCGGCGCTTTCGCCCACGATGGAAGAGGGCACGCTGGCGAAATGGCTGGTCAAGGAGGGCGACACCGTCACCTCCGGCATGATCTTGGCCGAGATCGAGACCGACAAGGCGACGATGGAATTCGAGGCGGTCGACGAGGGCATCGTCGGCAAGATCCTGATCCCGGCCGGCACCGCCGGAGTGAAGGTGAACACGCCGATTGCGGTGATGGTCGAGGAAGGCGAAAGCGCCGATGCGGTGCCCGCGGCGGTGCCGGCGGCCGTGACCGAAGCCCCTGCCCCGGTGGCGGCAGCGGCCGCGGCACCGGCGGCTCCGGTCGCGGTGGTGTCGAAGGCCTCGCCCGACTGGCCCGAAGGCACCGCGATGAAGACGATGACGGTGCGCGAGGCGCTGCGCGAGGCGATGGCCGAAGAGATGCGTTCGGACGCCAACGTCTATCTGATGGGCGAGGAAGTCGGCGAATATCAGGGCGCCTACAAGATCAGCCAGGGGCTGCTCGACGAATTCGGCGAGAAGCGGGTGATCGACACGCCGATCACCGAATACGGCTTTACCGGCATCGCGGTCGGTTCGGCCTTTGGCGGGCTGCGCCCGATCGTCGAATTCATGACCTTCAACTTCGCGATGCAGGCGATCGACCATATCATCAACTCGGCCGCGAAGACGCTTTACATGTCGGGCGGTCAGATGGGCTGCCCGATCGTGTTCCGCGGCCCGAACGGGGCGGCGGCGCGCGTCGCGGCGCAGCATTCGCAGGACTATGCCGCCTGGTATGCGCAGATCCCGGGACTGCGGGTGGTGATGCCCTATTCGGCCTCGGATGCGAAGGGGCTTCTGAAGACCGCGATCCGCGATCCGAACCCGGTGATCTTCCTCGAAAACGAGATCCTTTACGGGCGCAGCTTCGAAGTGCCGGCGATCGAGGATTTCACCATCCCCTTCGGCAAGGCGCGGATCTGGCGCGAGGGCTCGGATGTGACGATCGTCAGCTTTGGCATCGGCATGAGCCATGCACTGGACGCCGCCGACAAGCTGGCGGCCGAGGGGATTTCGGCCGAGGTGATCGACCTGCGCACGCTGCGCCCGATCGACTATGACACGGTGCTCGCGAGCGTGATGAAGACGAACCGCTGCGTCACCGTGGAAGAGGGCTGGCCCGTGGGTGCGATCGGCAACCACCTGTCTGCGGTGATCATGGAGCGCGCCTTCGATTACCTCGACGCGCCGGTGATCAACTGCACCGGCAAGGACGTGCCGATGCCCTATGCCGCGAACCTTGAAAAGCTCGCGCTCATCACCACCGACGAGGTCGTCGCGGCGGTGAAACAAGTCTGCTATCGCTGAGGGGGGTGAAATGGCAACCGAGATCCTGATGCCGGCGCTGTCTCCGACGATGGAGGAAGGCACGCTCGCGAAATGGCTGGTGAAGGAGGGGGATACCGTTTCCTCCGGCGACATCCTGGCCGAGATCGAGACCGACAAGGCGACGATGGAATTCGAGGCGGTCGACGAGGGCATCGTCGGCAAGATCCTGATCCCGGCGGGCACCGCGGGGGTGAAGGTGAACACGCCGATCGCCGTGATGGTCGAGGAAGGCGAAAGCGCCGATGCGCTGCCCACGGCCAAGCCGGCGGCGGTGGCCGAGGCCCCTGCCCCGGCGGCGGCACCGGTCGCGGCGGTTGCCGCGGCACCGGCAGCGCCGGTCGCGGCCTCGGGCGCGCGGATCTTCGCCTCGCCGCTTGCGCGGCGGATCGCGGCCGACAAGGGCCTCGATCTGGCGGCGCTGAAGGGCTCCGGCCCGCATGGGCGGATCGTGAAGGCGGATGTCGAAGGGGTGAGCGCAGCGGCGAAACCCGCGGCGGCGCCTGTCGCTTCGGCGCCAGTGGCAGCGCCGACCCCCGCGGCGGCGGCGGCGCCGCAGGCCTCGGCCTCGCAGGTCGCGAAGCTTTACGAGGGGCGGAAATACGAGGAGGTCGCGCTCGACGGCATGCGCCGCACGATCGCGGCCCGGCTTTCGGAAGCGAAGCAGACGATCCCGCATTTCTACCTGCGCCGGTCGGTCAAGCTCGATGCGCTGATGGCCTTCCGCGCCGAGCTGAACCATCAGCTCACCGGCCGCGGCGTGAAGCTTTCGGTGAACGATTTCATCATCAAGGCCTGTGCGCTGGCGCTGCAGGCGGTGCCGGATGCGAATGCGGTCTGGGCCGGCGACCGGATCCTGAAGATGAAGGCCTCGGATGTCGCGGTGGCCGTGGCGATCGAGGGCGGGCTTTTCACGCCGGTGCTGTTCGACGCGGAGGCGAAGACGCTCTCGAAGCTCTCGACGGAGATGAAGGATCTCGCCCATCGTGCGCGCGACCGCAAGCTCGCGCCGCAGGAATACCAGGGCGGCAGCTTTGCGATCTCCAACCTCGGCATGTTCGGGATCGAGAATTTCGACGCGGTGATCAACCCGCCGCATGGCGCGATCCTGGCCGTGGGCGCGGGGATCAAGACGCCGGTGGTGAATGCCGCGGGCGAGATCGAGGTGGCGACGGTGATGTCGATGACGCTGTCGGTCGATCACCGGGTGATCGACGGCGCGCTTGGCGCGAAGCTCTTGCAGGCGATCGTGGAGAATCTCGAGAACCCGGTCGCGATGCTCGCCTGAAACATGCGCTGAAAATGCACGAAAAGCCCCCGGAGACGGGGGCTTTTTGCTTCGGATCAATGCTGCGTTAGCGAAATGGCCCTAAACGGGGTTCGCAAACACAGAGATCTCCTGAAAGGAATCGTCATGGACTGGAAAGCGGAACTGAGCACGATCAAGGCCGAGATGGCGGATTATGCCACCAAACAGAGCGCAACCCAGAAGGGCTTCGGCGCGCTGCATGGCGCTTCGCTGGCGGAAGGGGTGCTGTCGACGAAGCAGAAGGAGCTGATCTCGCTCGCGATCGGGATCGCGAAGCAGTGCTCCTATTGCATCGGTCTGCATGTGCAGGCCTGCATCGCCGCCGGCGCGACCCGCGCCGAGATCGAGGAAACGGTTAACGTCTCGGTGCTGATGGGCGGCGGCCCGGCGATGATGTACGGGATGAAGACGCTTGAGGCCTATGACCAGCTGGTCGGCTAAGAAAACCAAGGCGCGCGGCGCCGGCGGTTTCAGCCGGCGCAGTCGCAGCCCCTGAGCTGTTGATCCATCGAGACCGCGGGCTGTTCGCAGCCCGCCTCGCCCACGATCTTCGCCGGCACGCCGGCGACGGTCTTGCAGCAGGGCACATCGGCCAGAACGACCGAACCGGCGGCGATGCGGGAATTGTCGCCGACATGGATATTGCCGAGCACCTTCGCCCCCGCGCCGATCATCACGCCATTGCCGATCTTCGGGTGGCGATCCTGTTCTTCCTTGCCGGTGCCGCCCAGCGTCACCGAATGCAGCATGGAGACATTGTCCCCCACCACCGCCGTCTCGCCGATCACGATCGAATGGGCGTGGTCGATCATCACCCCCTTGCCGATCCGCGCGGCCGGGTGGATGTCGACGCCGAACATCTCCGAGGTGCGCATCTGCACGAAATAGGACATGTCCGTGCGCCCCCGGGTCCAGAGCCAATGCGCGATGCGATAGCTCTGCAGCGCCTGATAGCCCTTGAAGAAGAGGATCGGCTGCAGGAAGCGGTGGCAGGCCGGGTCGCGGTCGAACACCGCCACCAGATCGGCACGCGCCGCCGCGCCCAGGCCGCTATCGGAGCCATAGGCCTCGTCGGCGATCTCGCGCAGGATCTGCTCGCTCATCTCGCCCGAGGCCAGTTTCAGCGAGAACCGATAGGCCAGCGCCCGCTCCATCGTCGGATGATGCAGCAGCCCCGCATGGATCAGCGCGCCCAGAAGCGGCTCGTCGCGGATCGCGGCCTCGGCCTCCTCGCGGATCCGCGTCCAGACCGGATCGAGGGTGGCGACCTTCGCACGGATCTCTGCCATGACGATGCTCCTTCGGCTGTGAAAGCGATCCTATCACATAGGGTCACTTTCACATAGGGGAAGGGCGCGGCGCTGAAAAGCCCCGAGCCCGCCAGAGCCGCACCGCCGCGATCACCTGTGCGAGCGCCTCTAGCGCCTCTGCATCGGGCCAGCCCTCGGGCGCAAGCGGCTCCGCCATCGCCCGCGCCATCAGCGAGCCGTTGCCCCAGCGCGGATGCGCCCGCCCGAGCCGCTTGCGATAGCGGTCGGCGACATGCGCCTCCTCCAGCATCCGCGCAAGAAGTTCGGGCCGCCGCGCCACCGGCAGCCCCCGCACCGCCCGCGCCGCAAGGATCAGATCGCCATGCGAGATCGCCCGCATCGCTCAGGCCGTCACCGCGATCTGCGCGCCAAGCCCCGGCCCGAACACGTCGGACACCTGCGCCACCCAGATCGCGAAATCGCCAGCGATGCCGTCGGCGCTCTTCTGCCCCGCGGTATAGATCCACTCGGGCGTGGTGACATAGTCCTCGCGCCGCACCGCCGTCCCCTCCAGCACGCGCACGACATAGCGCTCCTCGGTCTCGCCAAGCGGCACGTCATAGCCCTCCCAGCTGTCGCCGTCGATCCGCGTGCGCCGCATCCAGCTCAGCCCCCAGGCCCCCGGCACCGTGGTCAGCTTCAGATGGCACGGGCTGAGCGGGCGCAGCCCGACCCCCGAAAACGCCTCGGTCAGATGCACATAGGACGGGTCGTCATAGCTGCGCAGCGCCGAGCCGATCCGGTAATGCCGCGCAAGCCCCCGCGCCGAGGCCGGCATCAGGATCTGCTCGGGCGCCTCGTCGATCAGCACCACGGTGCTCCCCTCCGGCCAGACCGCCGGCATCAGCGCATCGGTGCCAAGCTGGCCGCGCAACCGCAGGCTCAGATCCCAAAGCCCGGTCTCGACCGGAGTGGCCTGCGCGAACTGGAACAGCTCCCAATTGTCCGACGACCCATCCCCGATCGCCATCAGATTGGCCCCACCCAGCACCCGCAGCGCCGAAGCGGATTCGAGATCGCCCCCGGTCATCCGCACCCGCAGCGGTTCACCCCGATCCCAAAGCCCCGTCGGCGCGGCGACAAGCGGCGTCTTCGTCACCCCGATCACCGCGCGCCCGACCAGCGTCGAGTTCAGCGTGTAGCCCGCATCCTCGATCGAGGAGTAAACCGCCACCGTCCCCGGCCAGGGCGAGGCCGTCACCGCCAGATGCGGCGCGTAGGGATCCTCCTCCCCCGTCATCAGCGGCAGATCGAGGAACACCGGCACCACCGGCACCGGCGCCGCGAAAGGCCGCGGCACCACCCGCTCCTCCGCCTCGTCGGAGGCGACATAGACCCCGGGCTCGACCCGCACCGCCTCGACCGAAAGCGCCTCGGCCTCCTCGATCCGGTCGATGCGATAACGCCGCATCCCCTCCTCGGTCTGCAGCGCCACCACATCCCCCGCGCCAAGATAGCCAAGCGAGGGCGGCAGCGTGAATTTCGCCCCATCGCGTGCGACCCGCGCCTCGGCGAGCCAGCGCTCCACGATGCCCTGCGCCTCGGCCCGCGTCAGCGTGAGCGCAAGCTCCGATCCCGCCGCCGCGCCGCCCTCCTCGTCGGGGAATACCGCCTCGACCGCCCGCGTCTCGAAATCGCGCTCCGCCTCGACATAGGTCATCCGCACCCGGCCCGCGATCTCCGCCTCCGCCGCGCGCGTCGTCTCCACCGCCGCCTCGCCCTCGGCCTGCGCAAGCTGCGTCAGATCGAGCGTCGCATCGACCCGCCCGTCGCGCATCCGGAACATGAGCTTCCCCTCGCGTTCGAGCACCTCGAACCCATAGGCCAGCATCAGCGCCTGCAGCGCCGCGCGCCCGGTCTCGCCGCCCGAGAGCGCATAGCCCCGCGCCAGCCCGTAAAGCCCGCTCACGTCGATCGCCTCGAGCCCCGCCGCCCCGCAGATCTCCTGCGCAACCGCAGCCAGGGGCTGCGACGCCGCCCGCCCCGAAATCCAGTGCCCGCGCGCATAATTGTCGGCATCCGACCAGATCTCGTCGAGCATCGGAAAGGCCGGATAGGGCCGCGTGTCCCAGGCCCAGACATGGGCGCGGCTCATGTCGATCATCTCGGCGCCGTAAAGCTCCGACACCGGGTTATGCGCCGGATCGCTCCAATAGCGCACCATCGCCCGCAGATATTGCATCTGCATGAATTCGTCGCGCCGCCCGTCCGAATAATAGGGCAGGCTCGATTCCGAGCTTTTCGGATCGAGGAACTTGTTCGGCTGATTGGTCCCCTTGTCGATCGCGGCACAGCCGAATTCGGTGAACCAGACCGGTTTCGAGCCGGGCACCCAATCGGTTCGCCCAGCGCTGCGCACCCCGCCGATCCGCTCGTGATGCTCATTCTCCCAGAACGACCGGATATCCTTCACCCGCCAGATCCAGGGTTCGTCGTGATCCCCGTCGGTGATCGGCGTGCGGATCTGCGCCGCGCGATGCTCCTCGGCCGCGTAATACCAGTCGTAAAGCTCGCCGCCCTCGATATTCGCGCTCAGATAATCGAGATCGTAGATCGAGCCCCAGCCCGCATCGAGATGCGCCTCGCCGTCGCGCCAGTCCGAAAGCGGCATGTAATTGTCGATGCCGATGAAATCGACGTTCTCGTCGGCCCAGAGCGGATCGAGGTGGAAGAACCGGTCGCCATTGCCCGGCGCATAGCCCGCATATTCAGACCAGTCCGCCGCATAACCGACCTTGCACCCCGTCCCCAGGATCGCCTTCACCTCCGCGGCCAGCTGCCGGAAGGCCGCCACCGCCGGAAAGCTGTTCCCCGCCCCGCGGATCTGGTTCAGCGCCACCATCTCTGTGCCGATACAGAAGGCATCGACCCCGCCCGCCAGCGCGCACAGATGCGCATAATGCAGGATGAAGCGGCGCATCGACCATTCCTCGGGCCCGGAATAGGTGACGAGCCCGTCCGCGACCGTGAAATCCCCGGGCTGCGCCGCACCGAAGAAGGCCGCGACCTGCGTCGCCGCCGCCGCGGTGCCATCCGGGCTGCCATCCTGCCCGGGCGCCAGCGACAGCGTGATCCGCCCGCGCCAGGGCAGCGGCGGCTGCTCCGTGCGCCCGTAGGGATCGGGCAGGCCGTTGCCCGCGACCTGCTCCATCAGGATGAACGGATAGAAGGTCACCGCCTTGCCCGCAGCCCGCAGCGCGGTAATCGCCTCGATCACCGCCGCATCCGCCGGCGTGCCGCCATAGACCGAATTGCCCTCGACCCGCGGCACCTCGCTCACCGTGTCCCGTGTCGCCCCCGAGACCTGCCAGCGCATATTTTTGCCGTCGACCGTGGTATCGGCCACCCGCGGCTGCACCGCGCAAGACCCACAGCGCAGATCGCTGCCGAACCAGCTCACCACCAGCGAGGCCGCCCCGCAAAGCGGCAGCTCCTCGTCGAGCGTCTTCAGCGCCAGCGTGAAATCGGTCATCCCGCCCGGCGCATTCTGGTTCACCAGCGTACCGGTCTGCTGTTGCGTCACCAGCGCGGCGATCCCGGACAGACCCGACACCTCCACCGGCTCCAGCGCACTCGCCTCGACCTGATAGACCGCCGTCGTCGCCAGCGCATATTCCCCCGTCCCCGGGATCAGCGCCACCGCCTGCACCGCGCTCGTCAGATCGGAATAATCCTCGACAAGATCGCCCTGCGCCGCGCGCTCCACCTCGAAGGAAAACTGCGGCACCCGGTTGCCATAGGCCTCAAGCGCCAGATCCTCGAAGACGACATAGGCAATGCCGCGATAGGCGGGCGCCTCGCCGGTGCCCTCGACCGCTTCGATCTTCGGATCGGGCAGCTGGCTCTCCGAGCCGGTATAGACGCGCATGTTCACGCTGTCGGGCTCGATCTCGACGCCATCGGCCCAGATCCGCCCGACGCGCAGGATCTCCCCCTCGCAAAGCGCGAGCGCCAGGCTCACCGAATAGGAATAGCTCGTCACCGTCGCGCGCGGCGTGCCCTTGCCGGTCTTCTTCTTTTTCTTCGTCTCGAAGAAACGCGTGGCCCAGATCACCTGCCCGGCAACGCGCACCCGCCCCCAAAGCCGCCCGACCGCCTCGCCCTCCGACGCGCTCGTCAGCCGCAGCCGCTCGACCCGCCCGGTCTCCACCTTCTGCGAGCCCACCCCCAGCAGCCGCTGGTCGATCGCCCGGCCCAGCGTCGCGCCCACCGCGCGGCCGATCACCGCGCCCGAAAGCCCCAGAACCGTGCCGCCAAAGCCGCCACCGATCGCGGCGCCCGCCGCCGAAAGCAATATCGTCGCCATTCATCTGGCTCCTTCAGGAAAGTGAAACCGCGCCACAATGCGGCGCTGCCAGGGGGTCGAAAGCGGGCTCTCGACGACGCCATGGCCGCTGTAGGCATGCAGGAAACTCGGCGCCGCCCCGACCTCGGCGGCGATCCCCAGATGCTTCGCCACCGCCCCGGCGCGCATCCGGAACAAAAGCACCTCGCCCGGCGCCACGGGCGCGCTGCCCGCCGGCGCCGCGATCGGCAGAAGATGCCGCCGCGCCGCCTCCCAAAGCAGCTCCTCGCGCGCCGGCTCCGACCAGTCCGCCGTGTAGGGCGGCACCGGCTCCGGCTCGCCCCCGTAGATCTCGCGCCAGATCCCGCGCAACAGCCCAAGGCAATCCGTCCCCGCCCCCCGCACCGAGGCCTGGTGCAGATAGGGCGTGCCGATCCAGTCGCGCGCGATCGCCACCGCCTGCACACCCGCCTCCGTCATTTGAACAGGCTCCCGCCGTCGTTCGAGCCGCTCGCCACCGGGTAGGAGACCATCCAGTCCTCGCCCGGAATATGCGGAAACCCGCGGAAATTCGCGAAATTGTCGAATTTCAGCCGGCAGCTGTCCGCGCGCTTGTCGCAGCCCGCCTCGAGCCGCAGCTCGTCGCCCGGCACGATCTCCGCCCCGATCCGCTGCCAAAGCTCGATCACCCGCGACCCGTCGCTTTGGATCCGGTCGTTCTTGATCACCCCGATCAGCCCCGCCGCAGCGCCGCTCAGCACCGTGAAACGGCCCTTCTCGAACCAGCGGTCGTCGAACCCCTCGACCGAGGCAAAGCTGAACAGCCGCGCCTCCTCGACCGTCTCCGCCGCCAGCTCGACGAAATAGCCGTTGGTCTTCGTCGCGAAACGGCACTTGCCGTCACCCAGCACCGCCGAGCAGCGCGGATGATAGATCCGCCCCTGCTCGAGGCCGAGCGCCTCGGTCAGCCCGCGCAGCTCCGCGGTGAAGGCCCCGGCGCCCCGCGTCACCTCGCCCAGCGCGCCGCGAAATACCACCGCGCGCTGGCTCACATCGGCCCAGTTCACCACCCAGGCCCGCACCTCGGCGCCATCGTAGCGCCCCGCCAGAATATCCGCCTCGGTGATCGCCTCGGAACTCAGCGCGCCATAGCTCTCGGTATTGTCGACCGAAAGCCCCGTGCCCCGCGCGATCGCCTTCGCCGTCATCCCGCTGTCGGGCTCGAAGGCGATCCCCTCGAAGCTCAGCCCGCGGTCGTGGTCGGTAAATCCCAGCACCCGCCCGTCACGCCGGGTGATCGCCCAGGCGCGCGCGACATTGGTGCCCCCGGTCGCGAGATGCGCCTTCAACTCCTCGGAATAGGCCATCAGATCCGCACCTCCACCACCGGCACCTGCGGCAGATCCCCCGCCTGGAAGGACTGCACCGAAACCTGGATCCGGTCGGTGTCGAAACGCACCGGCACGTCGAACTCGAAGCCCGCCGTGACCCGCGCCCCCTCGGGCGGCGCATCGTAGAAAGTCACCGTCCCGGTCGTCGCATCGACCTCGAAATCGACAAGCTCCGCGCGCGCATCGCCCTGCAGCCCGACCAGAACCGATCCTTCGACCGGCTTGGCGATCGGCCGCACGTAGTCGACCCCGCCCGACGAATAGGTCTTCGACAGCTGGAACGCCTTCGTCACCCCGTCGCCGATGCCGATATACTGGTCGTCATAGGCCGTCGCGCGCGACGCCGGGCAGCTCTTGTAATCCGCCCAGTCCTTCCAGCGAAACCCGTGCAGCTCGCCGCCCCGCGCCTCGAAAAACGCGATCAACCGCTCGACATCATCAAGCGAACGCAGCCCCACCCCGGCATCGTAATGCCGCCGCGAATGCGCCCAGGGCGTGTTGCGCTCCTCGAACCCATTCGTCAGCGTCACGATCTCGGTGCGCCGCTCCGGCCCGCCGACCGAGCCGAAACTCAGGTTGGCGGGAAATCTGATCTCGTGAAATGCCATGTTGCCTCCTCAGGCGTTGCGCTGCCCGCGCGCAAGCGCCCGGTTGATCTGCGCCGCGATCTGCGACTGCGAGCGCGAGAACCCCGCCACATCGGGCGTGGTCACATTCATCACCACATTGACCGACCGGCTCCCGCCCGAGGCCTGCACGCCCAGCCGGCCATCGGCGCCACGCGTCAGCGGCATGATCGCCTCCGGCCCCGCCTCGCCCATCAGCCCGGTAGCATTGCGCATCGGGAAATTGGTGGGCGAGCTCACCACGCCCCCCTTGGCGAAGGGCATCACCCGCCCCTGGGTGAAGGCCCCGCCCTTCGCAAAGGGAAAGGCCGAACCGAGCAACCCATTCAGCCCGCTCGCGATCGCCCCGCCCAGCGCATCCTGCACCGGCTTCATCGCGATCGAATAGGCGGTGTCCGCCATCGACTGCGCCACCTGCTTCAGCGCATCCGACAGTTTCATCCCGTCGAACACGATCCCGTCGAAGGCGCGCTTCAGACTGCGCCCGATGCTCGACGACATCAGCGAAACCTCGCGCCCGGTATAGGTCAGGCTCTCCCGCATCCTTCCCAGCTCGTCGTTGAAGCTCGCCGCCATCGCCTCCGCGCCGCCAAGGCTCTTTTCCAGATCCGCCGCCTGCTGGCTCAGACCATCCAGCCCGTCCACCTCGATCATCCGCTCATCCTTTCAGATCCGCCGTTTCCGCCCCCATTGCCGGCGGCTCCGCGGGCGCCTCCGCCCCGGGCGCCGGCCGGTCGGGCCATTTCGCCGCCAGCTCATCAAGCCGCGCGCGGCTGAGCGGCGGCGTTCCCGCCGCCTCGCCCAGCATCAGCGCAAGTTCCGCCGGCGTGAGCCGCCAGAACTCCCAGGGCCGCAACCCGAGGCCCCGGATGCCGACCCGCATCAGCCCGGCCCAGTCGAGCCCCGCCGCGCTCATGCCTGCCCCGGCACCGTGAAGGCCCGCGCAAGCAGCTCCGCCGCGATCCGCGCCGCCGCGACCGGCCCGCCGCCGATCTCGACCGTGCGCAGATCCGCGGCGGTGCCGGCCCAGCCGCCGCCCCGCAGCCCGGCAACCAGAAGCGCCAGCACATCGCGCGTCGAGAACGCTCCCTCCTCGAAGCGCCGCACGAGATCGAGCATCGTCCCCGTCTCCAGCATCGCCTCGAGTTCCGCGAGCGCCCCCAGCGTCAGCTTCGCCACATGCGGCACGCCATCGAGCACCACCGCCACCTCTCCCGCCCAGGGGTTCGCCATCGCGGACCTCAGAGCGCGGTGAAGGTCAGCGCCCCGGCCGAGGCCATGCTCAGCTCATAGGTCGCCTCGCCATTGTGGCTGCCCGCATAGTCGATCGAGGTGATCATGAACGGGCCCTGCACGATGCCGAAATCCGGCACGATCACCTGGAAATCGGGCACCTCGCCGTCGAAAAAGATCTGCCGCGCCCGCTCGTCCGTCGCCGCGTCCTTGAACACGCCCGAGCCCGAGATCGAGGCCGAGCGCACGCCCGCCCCGCCCAGCAGCTCGCGCCAGCCGCCCGTGCTCTCGAGCGAGGTCACATCGACCGTCTCCGCATTGAAGCTGATGCGCGTGGCGCGCAGCCCCGCGATGGTCTCGAATTGCCCGCCCCCGTTCAGGTCGAGCTTGATCAGAAGGTCCTTGCCGTTCTGCGCCGCCATGGCTCATGTCTCCAGTTTCGTGAAAGATATCAGGGCCGTGGCCCATTGATCGCGGCGAGGGATCAGCCCTCGACCCGCGCGCGAAAGGTCAGATCGATGCGCCGCGTCGCGCCTTTTTCCACGCGCCGCGCCTGCGCCCGCAGGAACCACAGCGCCACAAGCGAGCCGCGCGACAGCGTCAGGCTCGCCCCGGTCAACACATCCGAGACCGCCGCCGCCACCGCCTTCGCCGCGGAAAACCCGGCCTCGTCGGTGATCACCGAGACGATGAAATCATGCATCGCCCCGTCACCGGTCTGATCCGACGCATCGCGCACATCCTCCGGGCCAAGGCTGACATAGGTGCCCGTGGTCGTCCCCGGCGGCACCGCGTCATAGACCGCGTCGCCCACCAGCGCGGCAAGCGCCGCATCCGCCACCAGCGCCTGATAGACCGCCGCCTGCAGCGCGGCCCCGATCGCATAGCTCATGCCACCACCTCCTCACGCGCGAAACAGGTCAGGTAATGCCCCTCGCTGTCCGCCTCGGCGACCGCGAGGATGCGAAAGATCCGCTCCCCCTCGCGAAACCGCTGCTCGGGCTTCGGCCGGCGCGGCGAGCCGACCGGCGCCCCCCGCACCACGATCTTCAGCGGCACCGAGGCAAGCGTGACGAATTCCCCCGCCCGCTCGACCCCGGTTCCGGGCGTGATCTGCGCCCAGATCTCGCCCAGCGCGGTCCAGACGATGGTGAAGCCGCCCGCGCCATCCGACACCCGCTCGGGCGCCTCCAGCACCAGCTTCCGGTTCAGCCGCGGCGTGCTCATCCCCGGCCTCCCAGCACCCGCACCGTGCGCCAGCGCTCGATCAGCGCCATCACGCCGAAGGGCATCGCGGCCACCTCGCCCGCGCCGTCATGGCGCAGCTCGTAATATTGCGCGGCGAGCAGGAACACCGCCTGCGCCAGGTCCACCGGCAGATCGCTCCACGCCGGCCCGAAGCCCGCGGTGAAGTCGATCTGTGCCACGCCCCCGGTCGGGATCGTGGGCAGCACCAGCGACAGCGGCTCGAGCCGCGGCCGCGCCAGATCCTGCACCAGCCGCCAGGCCGCCGCGTCGATCACCGTCTCCACGCCGTCCCGGTCGATCAGCGTAAGCGCGCTCACCGCACTCACCGGCGCCACCGGCAGCGGCTGGCTCTCGCAGCCCCGCCACGCCTCGAGCGTGAGCCGGAACTCCCGCGCGAGCAGCACTTTCGCGGTGCGCCCCTCGATCGCCGCCAGCGCCGCGCGCAGATAGGCGATCAGCGCCGCATCCTCCGCCCCCGCATCGGCAAAACCGGTGCCAAGCCGCAGATGATCGCGGAACTCCGCCAGCGGCAGCACGCCGGTCGCAACCGTCGTCTGTTCGTTCAACATCATGGAAATTCTCCGAAATTCGCATCGCATCGGGCAGTCGGACGGCGTTCCGGCCGCCCGGTGGCGTGGGGCCCCGGGGCGTTCGGGCGCAGGCCTCCCGCCGCCGCTCGGACGGAGGGAGCAGCTAGGCGACGGCGTTCAAACCTGCGCCCGCCCGGTCAGGAAACCCCCGACGACGGGCCGGGGTCACCCCCGACCCACTCGCCTCCCCTTACGAGGCGGCGAATTTCAGCAGTTTGATCGCGGCGAAGTCGCTCACGTCGCCGCCCACGCGCTTCGAGGCGTAGAACAGGACATGCGGCTTGGCCGAGAAGGGATCGCGCAGCACTCGCAGATCCGGGCGCTCCGCCACGGTATAGCCGTTGTTGAAATCGCCGAAGGCGACCGCATAGGCATCGGTGCCGATGTCGGGCATGTCCTCGGCGATCAGCACCGGATAGCCCATCAGACGCGCCGGCTCGCCCGCCGCCAGACCATCCGACCACAGGAAGCGGCCATCCGCATCCTTCATCTTGCGCACCGCGCCGGCGGTCTTCGAGTTCATCACGAAGCTCGCATTGGCGCGATATTCGGCGCCCAGCGCATAGACCAGATCGACGATCGCATCCGAAGCGTTGACCGAGGCGAAATCGCCCGCGGCCCCCGTGGCGACATAGCCAAGCGACCCCCAGGCCCAGCTCGCATTCGCGACCTTGGTGTGGGTCAGGAAGCCGGTCGGCTTGTCGATGCCATCGCCCGAGACGAAGGCCGCGGCCTCGGCGCGCGCGAACTTGTCGGCGATGCGATTGGCCAGCCAGGTCTCGATATCGAAGGCGGCATCGTCGAGCAGCCGCTGCGAGGCCTTCGGCATCGCCGAAAGCTCGTGCAGCGGGATCGAGATGCGGTCGATCTGCGGCGTCGCCGTCTCGGTCATCGAGGCGGTCTCGGTCGCCCAGCCCGAACCGATGTCGGTCTTGTCGACGAGCACGTCGTAGGACGTCGCCTCGACATTCACGACATTGGCGATCTGGCGGATCGAGGCGGTCGAACGCAGCACGCCGCGGATCGTCTCCGAGGTCTGCGGATCGACGAGATAGCCGCCCTCGGCGGCGACCGCGGTGTTCAGCGCCTTGCCCTCGAGCGAGAGGCCGCGAAGCCCGTCGTCGTCACCCGAACGCAGATAGGCCGCGAAGGCCTTCTGATGGGGCGCCTCTTCCGAGGCGGCGGTGGCAAGGGCGGGACGCCCGGCGAAAGTCTTGGTCTGCAGCATGGTCATACGCTCTTCTTGCTGTTGAAACTTCGTCTTCACTTCGTCCTGAAAGCCTTTGACTTCCTTCAGGAAACCGGCCAGCGCGGTTTTCACCTCAGCCGCCGGATCCGGGCCTTCGGACATACCCGTCCCGGCCCGAGCCTTGGTCTCGGTCTTCATCGTCACTCCATCCTCTTGGGGTGTCGGCGCGGGCTCAGCGCCCGGCCAGTTCGGCCGCGGCGCGCTCGAGCGCCCCGGCCAGATCGCGCCAGGTCTCGGCCTCCAGGCTCTCGCCCTTCGCCGCGACCCGCGCCTCGCGAAGCATCGGGAAAGTGACAAGCGACACCTCCCAAAGCTCCAGTTCCGCAAGAAGCCGCTGGCCTTTTGCGTCCTTCTCGGCGCTGATCGTGCGATAGCCGATCGACAAGCCGTCGATCGCCCCCGCCTCGATCAGCGCCGCCGCCTCGCGCGCCTTCTCGACCTCGGGGAGCAACCGCCCCTTGACGAAAAGACCGCGCGCATCCTCGAAGATCTCGTCCCACACCCCGATCGGCTGGGTCGGATCGTGCTGCCAGAGCATCTTCACCGACCCGCCCCGCTCGGCGAGCCGCTTCAGGCTCCTGGCATAGGCGCCCTTTTGCACCACATCGCCGCCCTGATCGGGCAGACCGAAGAGGCTCGCATAGCCCTCGATCGCCATGCCGGCGCCCATCTGCACCGACTGCTCGGAGCGGCAGAACTTCAACTCCAGCCCGTAATCACTTGTATCCATTGGAAATCCTCATTTCGGGGTGAATTCCAGAATGCTCTGGAACGCCTGTGCCAGAACCACGGCAACCACGCCGTAAACCGCCATCCAGAGCCGCCTCTCGAGGCCCTCGATCATCCCTTCGATCTTCTCGAGCCGCCGCTCCACCTGACTGAACTGCAGCTCCATGATCCGCTCCGTCGCCTCGAAACGCTGCTCATGCACCTCGAACGGCTCCTTGAGGAAACGCGACCCACCCGTCGCCATCCCTCATCCCTCCGCCAGCGGCGCGAGCCCCAGAAGCGTGCGTTTCTCGGCATCGCTCAGGAAGGAGGCCTCCCCGATCCGCTTCCACTGCGCATCGCGCTCCGCCGAGAGCGCCGGGATCTGGTCGAGGTCGGGCTTCAGCTCGACCGCCTCCCCCGAATAGCCCGAAAGCCACCAGGCGAGCGCCGCCGAAACCCGCGTCACCAGCGGCAGCACGGTCAGCCGGTAGAACGCCCGATGCGCCTCGGCGTAATTCGCGTAGGTCGCATCCCCCGGAATGCCGAGCAGCATCGGCGGAACCCCAAAGGCCACCGCGATCTCGCGCGCCGCCGCCGCCTTCGTCTCGTGGAACTCCATGTCGGAGGGCGAGAACCCCATCGGCTTCCAGTCGAGCCCCCCCTCGAGCAGCATCGGCCGCCCCGCATTGCGCGCGCCCTGATGATGCGTCTCCATCTCGAAGACGAGCCGGTCATATTGCTCCGGGGAAAGCAGCCCCTGCCCGTCCGAGCCCTTGTAGACGATCGCCCCCGAGGGCCGCGCCGCATTGTCCAGAAGCGCCTTCGACCAGGCGCTCGCCGAATTATGCACCTCGATCGCCACCGCCGCCGCCTGCATCGGGCTCAGACCATAGTGGTCGTCCTGCGGGTGGAAACTCTTGATATGGCAGATCGGATCGGGATGCCCCGTCATGTCGAAGCGATGCTTGCGCCCGCCCACCGCATAATCATAGGCGACCGGCCAGCCATCCGCCCCCGGCACCACCGTCATCCGGTCCGAGCGCAGCACATGCAACTCGCGCGGCACGCCGGGATCGAACGTCACCGCCTCGACATAGCCATTGCCGGAAAGCAGCATCTGCCCGATCAGCGCCTCGAGGAACTCGGCCTTGCCCTGTCCCCCGTTCGGGCGCCGGATCAGATCGGCGACCGGATGCACCTCATAGCGATGCTCGGCGTCCTGACACACCAGCGGCACCGCCGCCGCCGCCTCCGCGATCAGCTTCACGCAGCGAAACCCCACCGGGTTGCCGATGAAGCCCGAGCGCATCAGCGAGCTCGCGTCGCGCGGCCCCCAGACCGGCCGCCCCGCCCCCGTCGCCATCGCCACGATCCGCCCCGTCACCGAAGCCTTCTGCTCGGGCACCGCCTCCGTGCGCGCTTTCCGAAAGAAGTTCATACCCATTCCGTTCTCCTCGTCGGGCCCCGCCCGTCAGGGCCGGCCAAGAAAAAAGGGCCGGGAAATCTCCCGACCCTTCGGCTTGTTCGATCTGTCGGAGGCGGGGGTTTCACACCCCCGCACCCCCGTGGAGTATTTTCGCCAAGAAAAAGACCATTCTTTCCTTGGCTTACAGCCCCCGCACCTGCGGCCGGCGCCAATGCGCCGCGGGCTCGATGATCAGCTCGGTCAGCGCCCAGACCAGCGCATCGACCCGGTCGGGCGAGCCACGCCCCTCGTAGCCCGCCACCGTCATCCGGCACATCTGATCCTCGAGCTGCCCGAGATGCCCGTGCCGCAGATGCTTCACCCGCCCCTGCTCGTAAAGCGCCGCGACCGGCTCGGCCCGCGCCGACTTGCCCCGCGCCGCGCGCAGCGCCTTGAACGGCACCAGCGGGTCGATCTGGCGCACCACGCTTTCGACGAGGTCGCCGCCCTGGTTGACCTCGGCCACCAGCTTCTCCGCGCCCCAACGCTCCATCGCCGCAATCGCCGCCCGCGCCCAGTCGGTCGGCTTGCCCCGCGCGCTCGCATCCTCCAGAACGCAGGCGCGCCAGTCCTGCACCGGCCCCCGCGTCACCGCGCCGACGACGACGATGCCGCATTCGTCCGATCCCGCATTGCCGGTCACCGCCGGATCGACGGCCACCACCACCCGGTCGAACTCCGGCGCCTTCTCGATCCGGCAGCCCTCGAGCACCGACGTCGTCCAGAGCGCCCCCTCGATATCGTCGAGCAGCACCCCCTCGAGCTCCTGCCGCCCAAGCCGCGTGCCGGCATAGCGCGCCCGCACCTCCTCGAGGAACGACCCCGCCAGATAGGCCCGGTTCGCCTCGGTCGGCGCATGGGTCACCACCGTCGAGGGGTTGTTCAGGATCGCCTTCAGCACCCCCACATTGCGCGGCGTCGTGGTGATCACCTGCTGCGGATGCTCCCCCAGCCGCAACGCGAATTGCAGCATGTCCCAGGTCTCCTCCGCCTTCTTCCACTTCGCCAGCTCGTCGACCCATGCCGCGTCGAACTGCGGCCCACGCAGCGCCTCCGGCTCATGCGCCGAAAACGCCTGCGCGGTCGCGCCATTCGGCCAGACGAGGCGCCGCTTCGTCGCCTCCCACTCGGGGCGCCGATCCGGCGGCGAGCAGGCGATGATCCCGCTGTCGCCAAAGATCATCACGTCCCGCACCTGATCGAAGGTCTCGCCCACCAGCGCCACGCGCCCCGCCCGGCCGGGGTCCGAGGGGCGCGCGCCTTCCACCTGCGCGCGCACCCATTCGGCCCCGGCCCGCGTCTTGCCGGCACCGCGGCCGCCCATGATCACCCAGCTTTTCCAGGCGCCAGCGGGCGGCAGCTGATGCGGCAAAGCCCAGAACTCGAAAATCCAGGGCAGCGCCAGCAACGCGTTGTCGTCGAGCTCGGCCAGAAAGGCGTCAACCAGTTCCGGCGTCGCGGAGGCGAGCCAGGCGGCGCCCGATTTCAGCCCTGGCTGCGTCGAAATCGAGCTCATTGCCCCGGACGACCCCGTCAATCTGTCTGCGGAGTTTTTCAACGCGTGTCCTTTCATCCATAACCATTTGAAAAGCCGTGCGAAGGTCTTTCACCGCCTGGGCGGCGACCTTGGCATCCTTGAACTCGCCCTGACGAACCCCTCGCATCGCCAGCGCCAGTTCCCCGGCAATTTCCCGATACAGAACTTCCGTCTCTTCCAGCAGATCGACTGGCGGAGACTCCCCACCCGTGAAGGTCATTTCCATGCGTGTTGACCGCCTCTCATGCTCAATCCGCACGAGCAAAATGAAAAAGCGCCAACGGTCACCCGCGGCGCTTGCCCACTTCTCCTAGCATGTCACTTCTCTACTTTAGAGCGTTCGCAAAGTCAAGCGCTAAATTCAGGGTTGTGTCGCCGGAAAAAGAAAAACCCCGGGCTCAGCCGGGGTTTTTCTTTTAAATCAATTCCCTGCGCCGTTCTGCTGCTGCGTCTCCAGCGCGCGCCATTTCGCGACATTGGCGTTATGTTCCTCCAATGTTTCGGAGAACGCATGCCCGCCGGAGCCATCGGCCACGAAAAACAGGTATTTCGTCGAATCGGGATGCAGCGCCGCTTCGATCGCCGCATCGCCCGGGTTGCAGATCGGCCCCGGCGGCAGCCCCGCGCGCGCATAGGTGTTGTAGGGCGTATCCTTGCGCAGCTCCGACTGCCGCAGCCCGCGGCCCAGAACGCCGACGCCCTTGGTCACGCCATAGATCACCGCCGGGTCGGTCTGCAGCTTCATCCCCTGCTCGAGCCGGTTGACGAAGACGCTCGCGACCTTCGCGCGCTCCTCGGCGACCCCGGTCTCCTTCTCGACGAGCGAGGCCATCACCAGCGCCTCTTCCTTCGTCTTGAAGGGCAGCCCCTCGGCGCGCGTGGCCCAGGCCGCGTCGAGATCCGCCGCCTGCCGCTCCACCATCTCGGAAATCAGCTGGTTGCGATCCTCGCCGCGGGTGATGTCATAGCTGTCGGGCGAAAGGCTCCCCTCCGCCGGGATCGCTTTCACCTCGCCCGCCATGAAATCCGCCGATTTCAGCGCCTCGACCACCTGCCAGCTCGTCGCCCCCTCGGCCAGCGTCACCCGCAGCCGCACATCGGGCTGCCCCGCCGCCTCGGCAAATCCCTCCGGCGCGCTTTCCGCCTTCGGATCGAACTTCGCCTTCTCGACATAGACGCCCGTCGCCGGGTCAAGCTCGCGCAGGATCATCTGCTGCGCGGTCACGCCGATGCGGAAATTCAGCTCCGAGCCGCAGCTCGACGGCCCACCCGCGGTGATCTCGTCGACGATCCCCGTCATCGAGGAACCCGGCTCGATCAGATACGACCCGATCTTCAGCTTGTCGCTCTTCTCGGCATAGCTCGCGCCGACGCGGAAGATATAGGCCGAAGAGATCGCCCCCTTCGCCCGCAGCTCCTCCGACACGTCCTTGAACTTCGCCCCCGACTCCACCCGCAGGCAGATCGCCTCGCCAAGCGGCCCCGGCCCGTCATACTGTTTCTTCGCCCAGGCCGTGAGCCCGGCCAGAGCGACCAGCACGACGACCATCACCGTCAGGAAATTCGAGACGATATGCCGCCACATCAGTCGCGCACCTTGCCGACGATCAGGCTCGCATTGGTGCCGCCGAAACCAAAGCTGTTCGACAGCGCGATCTCGATCTTGCGCTTCACCGCGACCTTCGGCGCGAGGTCGAGCGTCGCCCCCTCGGGCGGCGTGTCGAGGTTCAGCGTCGGCGGCACGATCTGGTCACGGATCGCGAGGATGCAGAAGATCGCCTCGACCGCGCCCGCCGCGCCAAGCAGATGCCCGATCGCCGATTTGGTCGAGCTCATCGTCGCCGTCGCCGCCGCATTGCCCAGGAACCGCTCCACCGCCGCAAGCTCGATCGTGTCGGCCATCGTCGAGGTGCCATGCGCGTTGATATAGTCGATATCCCCGGGCGAGATCCCCGCCCGCGCCACCGCCGCCTTCATCGCGCGGAAGCCACCATCGCCGTCCGAGGCCGGCGCCGTGATGTGATAGGCATCGCCCGAAAGCCCGTAGCCCAGCACCTCGGCATAGATCTTCGCGCCGCGCGCCTTCGCATGCTCGTATTCCTCGAGCACGACGACCCCCGCGCCCTCGCCCATGACGAACCCGTCACGATCCGCATCCCAGGGCCGCGAGGCGGTCTTCGGATCCTCGGCCGAGGTCGAAAGCGCCTTGCAGGCGTTGAACCCGGCGATCCCGATCTCGCTGATCGGGCTTTCCGCGCCGCCCGCCACCATCACATCGGCATCGCCAAGCATGATCAGCCGCGCCGCATCGCCGATCGCATGGGCGCCGGTCGCGCAGGCGGTCACAACCGCGTGGTTCGGCCCCTTGAAGCCGAAACGGATCGAGACCTGCCCCGAGGCGAGGTTGATCAGCGAGGCCGGGATGAAGAACGGGCTCACCCGCTTCGCCCCCTTTTCCTTGATCAGCACCGCGGTCTCGGCGATCGTCTGCAAGCCCCCGATGCCCGAACCGATCATCACGCCGGTGCGCTCGCGGCTCTCCTCGTCCTCCGGCTCCCAGCCGGAATCCTTCACCGCCTGCTCCGCCGCCGCCATCGCGTAAAGGATGAATTCATCGACCTTGCGCTGATCCTTCGGCGCCATCCAGTCGTCGGGGTTGAAGCTGCCGTTCGAGCCATCGCCGCGCGGCACTTCGCAGGCGTATTTGGTGATCACCCCGCTCGCGTCAAAGCGCGTGATCGGGCCCGCCCCGCTCTCCCCCGCGATCAGCCGCGACCAGGTCTCCTCGACCCCGCTGGCCAAAGGCGTGACCAGACCCAGACCCGTTACGACGACACGGCGCATGCTCGACCCCTCGAAATTTTTCCGTTCGCGTTCTGATACACGCCCGAAAAGCCTCGCGCAACGTCAAGGAACCGCCGCAACGCCGCATCCCGCCCATTCCGGCAAGCCCCTGCGGCTACAGGCGATACTCCGCCAGAACCTCATAGCGCGGCGCCCCGTGCCCCAGCCGCGAGCGGATCATCGCAAAGCCTTCCACCTCGACCGGCGCCAGCACCACATCGCCCCGCGCCTCGAGAAACCGGCCAAGCCGCACCGCCTCCCCCTCGCCCAGCCGCGGCCCGAACCGCGCGAGCGTCAGATGCGGATGGAACCGCTTGCGCGGCGCCGCGATCCCCGCGCCCCGCGCCGCCCCCGCCACCTTCGCCTGCAACGCGCGCAGCCCGGCATTCTCCCGCAGCCCGAGCGCCACCAGATCGGGCCGCTCCGGCGCGCCGAACAGCTCGACCCCGGCGAATTCCAGCCGTAACCGCGGCACCGCGATCGCCGCAAGCCCCTCGTGAAACTCCTCCGCCTGCTCGAGCGTGATCTCGCCGGCAAAGAACAGCGTCAGGTGCAGGTTCTCCTCCAGCACCCGCCGCCCGACGCCGAGCTCGGTCTGCAGCGCCACCACCGGCTCGACCGCCCGCTCCGGCAGCGCGATCCCCACGAAAACCCGCATCCTTCCCCCCGAAATGCAAACGGCGCCCCGAAGGGCGCCGCACCGGCCCGGCCAGCGCCTCAGTCGAGGTGAGACTGCAGGAACCACAGATCCTTGTCCATCTGCCGCGAGGCCGCGGTCAGCACATCCGCCGTATCGGCATCCCCCGCCGCATCGGTGTCCTCGATCCCCTTGCGCAGCGCCGCCCCCACCGCGCGCATCCGCTCGGTGACCGCCGCGAGGTGATCCTCGACCTTCGTCAACTGCGTCGGATAGGCCTTCACCGAGGTCGATTTCGCCACCGCCTCGAGCGTGCCCAGCGCGGTGCCGTCAAGGATCTGCACGCGCTCCGCGATCACGTCGACCTGCTCCTGCACGCGGCCATGGACCTGATCGAGCAACTCGTGAACGGCGATGAAATTCGCCCCCTTCACGGTCCAATGCGCCTGTTTCAGCGCAAGCCCCAGCGCGATCTCGTCGGCGAGACAGCCGTTCAGCACCTCGACCGCCACCTTGCGCGCGTTGTTCTCAAGTCCTTCGATTGCAACAGCCATGATGATCTCCTTTGCCTCTGTCCTCCCGGCCCGGGCACGGGCCCCGCCGGGGATGCAAAGGAAAACGGCGCCCGAGGGGGCGCCGTTCCATCGAAAGTCGAAAAAACCGAAATCAGACGGCTTCGGAGATGAACTTCACCGCGTCGCCGAAGGTCTGGATGGTTTCCGCCGCGTCGTCCGGGATCTCGATGCCGAACTCTTCTTCGAAAGCCATCACCAGTTCCACGGTGTCGAGGCTGTCGGCGCCCAGATCGTCGATGAACGAGGCGGTCTCGGTGACCTTGTCCTCTTCCACGCCCAGATGCTCCACGACGATCTTCTTCACGCGATCAGCGATGTCGCTCATGTCTCTTCCTCAATTAGAGGGCCTTGGCCCGTCCCTATCGTGCTCGTTCGAGCGGCTGTGAAACCCCGCCGCGCGAGGCTGCCGAAAGCGTCTTCGCCCCCGGCTTTTCCCCGCCGCCTATAACACAGTCTTGCCCCAAGGCAAGGTGTTTCGCAAGCGGCGCAGGCGTGTCAGATCATCGCCATGCCGCCGTTGACATGCAGTGTCGCACCGGTGACATATCCGGCCTCCGCACTTGCCAGATAAAGCACCGCAGCGGCGATTTCTTCGGCATTTCCCATCCGCCCGGCGGGGATCTGGGTGAGGATCTTCGCCTTCTGATCGTCGGTGAGCTTCTCGGTCATCGCCGTGGCGATGAACCCGGGCGCGACGCAGTTCACGGTGATGCCGCGGCTCGCCACCTCATAGGCAAGGCTCTTCGACATGCCGACAAGCCCCGCCTTCGCGGCGGCATAGTTGCCCTGCCCCGGATTGCCCGTGGTGCCGACGACCGAGGTGATATTGACGATCCGCCCCCAGCGCGCCTTCATCATGCCCCGCAGCACGCCGCGCATCAGCCGGAAGGACGAGGTCAGGTTCACGTCGATCACCGACTGCCACTCCTCATCCGACATCCGCATGAAGAGATTGTCGCGGGTGATGCCCGCATTGTTCACCAGAATATCGAGCGCCCCCATCGCCGCCGCGGCGGCCTTCGGCAGCGCCTCGACCGACTCGGCGTCGCTCAGGTTCGCGGGGCACACGAAGGCCCCCTCGCCGAGCTCCGCGGCCAGCGCCTCGAGCGGCTCGACCCGCGTCCCCGAAAGCGCGACCTTCGCCCCCGCGCCATGCAGCGCCTTCGCGATCTCGCCGCCGATGCCACCCGAAGCGCCGGTCACCAGCGCGCATTTCCCGCTCAGATCAAACATCTGCAATTCCTCTCCTCAGGCGGCCTCGCCGCTCCGGCCCCCGTTTCCAGAGTGCCCAAATATCCCCCGGGGTCCGGGGGAGGATCCCCCGGACGCGCCCTGCTCAGCCCTTCAGCGCCGCGACATCCGCCGGCGTGCCGACCGCCTTCTGCACGGTTTCCTTGGCGATGCGCTTCACCATCCCGCTCAGCGCCTTGCCCGCACCGACTTCCCAGAACTCGGTCACGCCCTGGCCGACCATCCACTCGACGCTCTCGCGCCAGCGCACGGAACCCGTCACCTGCGCGACGAGCAGCCGCCGGATCTCCTCCGGATCGCTCACGCCATGGGCGACGACATTCGCGACGACCGGCACCGCCGGCGCCTTGATCTCGACGCCGGCCAGCGCCTCGGCCATCTTGTCGGCCGCGGGCTGCATCAGCGCGCAATGGAAGGGCGCGGAGACCGGCAGCATCAGCGCCCGCTTCGCGCCGCGCGCCTTGGCGATCTCGACCGCGCGCTCGACCGCCGCCTTGTGGCCCGACACCACGACCTGCGCCGGATCGTTGTCATTGGCCGCCTGACAGACCTCGCCGCCCGGGCCCGAGGCCGCCGCCTCGCCCGCGACCTCGGCCGCCGTCGCGAAATCAAGCCCCAGAAGCGCCGCCATCGCGCCCACACCGACCGGCACCGCCTCCTGCATCGCGCGCCCGCGGATCCGCAAAAGCTTCGCCGCATCGGACACGCTCAGGCTGCCCGCCGCGCAAAGCGCCGAATATTCGCCAAGGCTGTGGCCTGCCACGAAAGCCGCCTGATCGACGCCGAAGCCCTCGGCCTCGAGCGCGCGCATCGCCGCCATCGAACAGGCCATCAGTGCCGGCTGCGCATTCGCCGTCAGCGTCAGCTCGGCGATGTCGCCCTCCCAGATCAGCGCGCTCAGCTTTTCGCCGAGCGCCGCGTCGACCTCGTCGAAAACCGCCTGCGCCGCGGGCCAGGCCTCGGCCAGCGCCTTGCCCATGCCGATCGCCTGCGCGCCCTGTCCCGGGAAAACCAATGCTCGGCTCATGCCATCCTCCGCTCAGATTTGCCCCGGTCTAGCGAAACCCTGCCCCCGGGGCAACTCCTCTGCACAGCCGCTGTGCGGTGCCTCGCGTGGTCGCGCAGGCGCGCGGCACCTATGCTGCGCGAAACTGCATCGAGGCCCAAATGCTGAAAAACACCCCCACCGCCTATGGCGCGCCCGCCCGCGCGCTGCACTGGCTGATCGCGCTGCTGATCTTCTCGGCGATCGCGCTCGGCCTTTACGGCGAAAGCCTGCCGCGCAACGCCGAGACCGTCGAGACGCTGAAGACGATCTATTCCGCGCATAAGACGATCGGCGTCGCCACCTTCTTCGCCGCCGTGATCCGCATCCTCTGGGCGCTGACGCAGCCGCGCCCCGCCCCCCTCCACCCCGAGCGCCGCCTCGAAACCTTCACCGCAGATCTCATCCATTTCGCGCTTTACGGCGCCCTGATCGTGATGCCGCTCTCGGGCTGGATCACCCATGCCGCCGAGACCGGCTTCGCCCCGATCCTCTGGCCCTTCGGCCAGGGCCTCCCCTTCGTGCCGAAATCCGACACCGTCGCCCATGGCGCCGAGATCGTGCACAAGCTCTCCGCCCTCGTGCTCTACGCCGCACTCGCGCTCCATATCCTCGGCGCGCTGAAACACGCCCTGATCGACCGCGACGGCACGCTGGCCCGGATGACCCGCGGCACGCCCGCCGGCCCCGGCACCGCGCCCCACGGCCGCGCCGCCCCGGTC